>PKZR01000003.1 GCA_003133815.1 Limisphaerales bacterium
GTTGTGCCGCCGCTGTAAGTATTCGCGCCACTCAATTCCAGCTTGTTTCCATAAATGCCATCGAAGTTCAATGCCTGGGAGCCGGAAGTGTTCTCAATCATGCCGCTGAACACGGAAGGATTGACCGTGCCGCTGCCTAGAACGATCAATGTCACAGAAGGAGCCCCGCTATTGTTGATGGTTCCGCCGCCAAACAAGCCATTGACCGTGCCGTTCTGACCGCCCAAATCCAGTGTGCCGGAGATGGTCGTGTCGCCTTCTCCAGCACCGTAGGGCAGTACATTTGGTGCGCCCTGTTTCAGGGTTCCGGCGCTAATCGTTGTGGCGCCACCCAGGGTGTCTGCACTGTTCAAGACCAGTGTCCCATTGCCTGTTGTCGTGAGCGTGCCGGGCCCGCTAACGGCTCCTATGGACTGGCTGGCTAAGGCGGGCAGATCGAAAACCAACGCCGAATTATCCAGCACTGTGCCGCTGCCAATCGCGCCCCCGACCGTGCCATTTCCAACCTGGATGGTACCGCTGTTGACAACCGTTTTTCCGGTGTAACTGTTCGTTGTCAGCACCGTCAATGTTCCGCTGCTGTTGTCTGTCAATGTTGCGGAGCCGGCGATGCTTCCGCCGCCGGTGAACGTATAACTCAGGCTGCCGTTGACCGTCACTGTGTTGGGGCTCAAAATACCGCTCAAGTTAACCGTCTGGTTGGACGAGGTATTGTCAAAAATTGTGTTGTCGGTGTTGTTGAACACCGAGGAGACGGAGTTGTCCAGCCAGTCGTTATCACCATTCACATTCCAAAGACCCGATCCTGCTCCGTCACCCACCCATGTTAGATTCTGGGAGATATAAGTGGAAATCACCAGATCCAGCTCGCTCGAGTTGGCGACAATCACCGCCGTCTGGCCTGTCTGCGAAAAGCCCGAAACCGCTATCGAACTGCCGGAACCGGAGATCGTGCCGTTGGGGACACCGATAATTTTATAGATGCCGTCAGGCAATGTTCCCGTGATGCTCAATTGAATTGTACCGGAATTTAATGTCAGATTCCCGCTTCCGGAGGCGCCGATGATAATGATTCCATTGGTGGGGATGGAGGCATTGACGCTCACCGCGATGGTCCCGCCATTCAAAATCAGATTGTTGTTCAACGTCAGCACGCCTGTGCTGCCGGTCGGGTTCAACTGGCCTCCACTATTCAGGGTGAGATTGCCATTAATTGTACCGTAGCCCGACACTGTGGAAGCCAGCGGATAATTGCCCGAGGCTGAAACATCCAGCGTGGCTACTGTGCTGACTGAAGCCGACCCGTTGAGTGAGCCGGACGCTCCCAAGGCCAGTGTGCCCTGGCTGATGGTCGTGTTGCCCGTGTAGGTGTTGGCACCGTTGAACGTGAGCGTGCCGGTCCCGGTTTTCGTCACCGTCGCACCTATTCCGCTGATGGTGCCGTACAATACCGAACTCACGCTGCTATTTCCGACTGTCAATGCGAAGCCGGCTGGCAATATAAGATTTCCCGTCCCCGATAATCCTGCCAGCGTGGCGGCGGTCAAAGAACCGAAGCTCAACGTGCCGGGAAGCGTCGTGTTGAATGTGCTGTTCTGGAGTGCCAACGCATTGTTGATCTGGAGTGTGCCCCTGGAGATGCTGGTCGTGCCGCTGAAAGTGTTCGCCGCACCCAGTTGAACCGAACCGGTCGGGGTGGTCGCCGAAGTGGTGCCCACCGTCAGGCCGACATGCGCGGATCCGTTGTCCGCAATGACCGAGTTGACGACTAGATTTCCGCTGGTGGCCGTGTTGTTGATGATAATCAGGTCGTGTGTGCCGTCGGCATTGGAATTGCCCGAGGTCAATGTGCCACCGGTGATGGTTTCAGTGCTGGCTCCAATGTTGGCGCCCAGTAAAATGCCGCCGGTGGTGATGGTGTTTGCGCCCGTCAGCGTCACGGTCCATGTCCCGTTGGTGTTAAACCGCAGCGAGTTCACTGTGGAACCGGAAGCCGGAGAATCGTTCTTGGTTACGGTGGTGTTGTTGGCGCTCCCCCAGGTATCAGAGGTGTAGGTGGCAATCCCCAGAACAGTTGCCGCACCCTTGTGTAACGCCCAATCATTGGCACCAATCGTTGCATAACCGAGAACCGCCCCTCCCGGTAACGCGTAGGTGTTTGCGTATTTCCCAAAAACGCCCACCGACTTGGAGCCATTGACCGTTGGAACAGCAAAATCCGCCATTGAACCCCCATTGCGTGTCAATGCGGTGAACCCCACGGAATTACCGGAACTGCTGCCGCGTTGGGGTGTGTTTTCAAAAATGTCATCCCCCGGATTCAAGGTCAAACTGATGAACGTTTGTGAATGTTCACCACTGGCATTGACCTCGGATGCATCAAAAATGCTGTTGCCATCCATCGTCAGAAATGTGTTGGCCCCGAAATAATTGATCAGTCCGCTTGAGGAATTTTCCTGGATATACACTTCCAATGTGCTGTTGCTGATGACCAATCCAGCCCCCGTGCTCGATGTCCCGGCCGCTTGCACAGGCGTGGTGGGTTCGTAATAAACCGTGCCCCCTCCCATGATGGTAAGAACATTCGCCCCCAACATCATCAGGTTTGAACCGTTCAAAGTCATGCTTTGTCCGATGGCAACATCCCAAGTCTGATTGGCACCAATGGCCAGCGGAACGCCCAGGGTCAGACTCTGGTTGGCCATGGACAGGTCGATTCCCACACCGATTCCAGCGGCCCCGTTAAGGGTTAGTATGTCGGAAGGATTGTTATCGGTGATGCTCACGGCACCGGCCACGTTGTTGGCAAGCTGGATTTCTCCGATGGAAAAGGTGCCACCGAGCGAGGTGATGGTGTCGCCCGTCGCCGTCGCCAGATTGTTCCATTCACCAATGCCACCCGGGGTGGGTGCAGTGCTGGATATCCATGAACTTCCCACGCTTAACGCAATCGCGTTGGCAGCTTTGATTTGAGTGACAGCCTGCGCGTGGACGTATGGTGCTTCTGCCAGCCCGAGCATGATGGCCAGCACAAAAAGCGGGTGCAGCAGCAATTTTCTGGCCGCCAGATTTTGTTCAACGTAACTGTGCATTCTGCAATTTCAGGTTGCCCGCTTGCTTATCACCATGATCTAAACCCTCATTTTCCATTGCTGATGCCAACGGACTTAAAAAACAGGGCTTTGGTGGGATTTTTATTTGTAGGATTAGAATATAATGCACCTGCCGGATTGTCAATTTTATCAAAGCAACTCGTTCAGAAGGCCCGAAACAATCTCCGCCGGATTAAGGTCGATTTTCTTGCCATGCAGGCTGCCTTCATTGAGAAAGTGGAGGATCTAGAAATTTCAAAATCCAATAGTTTTCGAGCTCTTCTCCGCTCGTGATGTCTTTGCAGTTGGGTCGGCCGGGGAAAGTCTCGTTTTTTAATCATCCCCACCAACTTCAACTCCTCTCTGCTTTTATGAAACGCGGATTTGCCGGGTGCAGTTTTTCATCGAACAAGCAGGATGAAGAGGGTAAAAACTATGTTAAATCTGGGTTGGAGAGGTTTCATATTCTAATTTGGCGATATCCTTAAGTTTCAGGGCCAATGCTTAATCTTTGTGAACAGTATTTAGCCGCTCAATGTCACCGTAATATGGACTAGTCGCCAATTGTTCTTTGAATTCCTTCATGAATATCACCTTGCCCGAATGATTTGCCAGCCAACTCAAATCGCACAACTTCCAGGCCAGATCCATGTTGCCGGAATAAATCAAATCAAACATCTTGCCCTCCCCTAGGCAAACAAGTCAGGGCTTTGGGTGGAAGCTCCGCCTCCGCCATACCATAAAGCAAAGACGTAGCGTGCAAGATACATCACGACTGCCAAACAGCAGAATAATGCGCCAACGGTTCGTTTTGTCATAAATGTAAACGTGTTAAGTCGTCCGATGAAAAAAAGGCTGAACCTCACAGCCAATGATGTCAACCCCGAATGCGGACTCGCTGCGTCAGTCGGAATCGGCTCCGGCAATAAGTCAGACCCACTGTCCATCTTTAAGTTCTTTGGCTTCTTCTCTGGACATCTCAGGTGAATTAAAAACTAAATCACCCATTTTCCCACGAATTGCAGTGAGCCGTTTCAATGCTGAAGGGTCGGCTTCCATTTCCTGATTTATCAGCTTAACGAGCATCATTATGTCTCCACGACATAACGGATATTTATTGTTGTTACTTTTCTTGCCTAGCTTGACATGCTCTGCAAGATAATTGACTGCATTCATGAAATGCTTCTGTTTTTCAATGTTTTCCATGTGTTGTTCGAGCCGCTAATGGCCAGAACTCAACCATGCCGGACGAGTGATGTCAACCGCGATAGCGACCAGTGTTGCTCCGGCGAGTTATAGGCAGCAACAGCGTCATGGCTCTCCGAGGTCCAAACCGAGGGTGAACCCGCTGACAACAGCGGGAGTGGAGGTTGAAACGAGGGACGGTGTTGTATTTGTTTTCATAGGCAGTCAAGTTACACCCAACGCATCCTTTGCGCAGGGCAACTGCCTTCTCATCTAATCTGGTTAGGCAGCACGGCTCTATCTTTAATCATACTCGTTGCAAATGCGTGTCTTTGAAAGCTGTCTCATACTTCAAGCCATATCCAAGCACTCGATCAAAACCGATGTGTGCAAACCAAATCAGCACCAGCCAATAGTATGAAGTCTGTCCTGAAAACCACAGAGCTGACAATACCAAGACTGGAACGGAATAAGTGTGGCCTAGATTGTAACAAAACGCGCCCGCTTTCTTGCCCGCAAGATAACCCAACATAAATAAATCAGGTGTCAGGAATAGCACGGCAAACCAAAGCCAACTGCCGTCCAACTGATGGTAAAAAAGATAAGCAGCGAGCAACGCCGCTGCGCCCTCAATATGGAGTAGTAATCTGGGTGTCATAATGCCATTGCGTGTAGTGCTGCCTAGGGGCGACTTGATACTCCCCTCCA
>PKZR01000009.1 GCA_003133815.1 Limisphaerales bacterium
TGGCGGCGAACGCCACGGATGCCAGTTTCCGCGATGGCGTGAATCAGGCGACGACGATTGACTTGCACGGAAACACTTGGACGACGGGCGGCATTCTGATCAACTCAGCTGTGGCAACTGCCGGATCAATCATAAAGGACACCGTGGGTGGTGGCAGCTTGAAAGGGCCTGCTGCCGGAGCCGATCTGACCGTTTTAGTTTCTCCCAACGCCGTCACGCCGGTGCCTTTCACCATCAGCGCAAACATTGCGGACAACAGTGGCACGGCAATTACCAAGGGCGCTTCTGGCACGTTGGTTCTTAGCGGCAACAACGCCTTCACCGGCGGCATTTACATCAACGACGGTGTGGTGCAGGTGGGCAGCGCCGGTGCGCTGAATTCAACCACGCCCAATGCCATCAACTTTGCTGCCAGCGGCATGATTTCGGGCATTGCAAATAATAGCGGCGGCGCGACGGGCGGCACCTATGCCAGTGCGCCGACACTGACATTGGCCGGCTTTAGCGCAAGTGTGGCGTCTCTTTCCACGGCCAACTATTTTGGCGGTCTGACACCGACGGTTCAAAACGCCAATGCGACTCCGGCCACTCTCACGATCAGCGGCAGCACCACGACGACCTTTGGCGGCGTCATTCAAAACGGCACGGGCGGCGGTGCGCTTTCTGTGACAAGGAGCGGGTCGGGAACGGAAGTGCTCGCCGGGGCGAATACCTATACCGGCAACACCACCATCAGCGGCACCGCCACACTGTCATTGGGCGCGGGCGGTTCCATCAACAACTCGCCCAACATCATCGTGGGCAGCGGCGCGACTTTTGATGTGTCTGCGGTCACTGGTGGTTACACGCTGGGCGGCAGCCAGGATTTGCAAGGCAGCGGCACGGTCAATGGCAGTGTCAACACCACGGGTTCCGGTTCGGTCATCTCCGGCGGCAATTATGGCACCCTCACGTTCAACAACAACCTGACTTTTGCCAGTGGTGCAACGGCGGTTCTCAATCTCCAGCCCAGTGGATTAAGCGACGAGATTGTGGTGAACGGCTCCAGCGCCGGCGCGCTCACTTTTAACAGCACCGTCATCCACCTCAAGGCGCCAAGCACATTGGTAAACCTGGCTGCGGCCAACTATACGCTGTTCAACAGCCCCAATGCCGCGATTAGCGGCACTCCCACTCTTGCTTGGGATGTTGCGCCGGCGAACTACCTCAGCTACTCGCTACAGGTGAATGCAAATACGATTGTCCTTGTATATGCGGCTCCCAGCGGTCCCACGGTTACCGCATCGTCTATCACCCCGAACCCGGCCTATTCCAATGAGACAGTCACGGTCAGCGCCACAGTTTCGGATATTGGTCCTGGCGCCCCCGTTACCGGCGTCACGGCGGACGTGGGCGGGATTGATGGCACAGGTGGTCCGAATGTGGTGGCTCTGACCCCGCAAGGCGGTGGTGTTTGGAGCACCACTGTCACCGTCGGTTCGGTTGGCACGGTTGTGGCCGGCCCGGTCACCTGCAACATTGTCGCCACCGACAGCAGCACCACCGGCACTGCCGCGCCCACGTTGACCATTGTTTCCGGGTTCCCCGTGGTCACCGCGTCGTCCATCACTCCGGGTTCGGCGTATCCCAATGAATCAGTCACGGTCAGCGCCACGGTGCCGCCGCGTTCCGAGCCTATCGGCACGGTTACGGCGGATTTGCATACCATCACGGGCAATCCGGGTGACACCGCTGTCTCGTTGAGCCCCATCGGGGGCAATGTTTATACCACCACCGTCACCGTTGGCGCGGCGGTTGCACTCGGTGCCAACTCCGGCACCATTACCGCCACCGACACCTTCGGCCATGCCGGCACCGCCAGCCCGGCGGTGACCATCGTCGCCGGCAACCCGCTCATTACGTCTCCCGCTGTCAGTCCGGCCAATCCGCAGGCCCGCAGCGGGACGGTGACCATTTCCGCCACGGTAACGGCACAATCCTATCCGATCGGCTCCGTCACGGCCACCGGTGCCGGAATCATTTCCGGTTCGCCTGTGACTCTGTCGCTGGTGAGCGGGAATCTTTATCAAGCCACCGGCGTCACGGTGATTTCCGGCGGCACAGTGGTCATTACCGCCGCCGACAATGAAACACCAACGCCTGAAACTGCCACGGCCAACCTCACATTGACAGTCGGTGCCACGAGTGACACTTGGGCGGGTGATGGTTCCGCCAACGCTTGGAACAATGCCACCCCGGCCAACACCGTATGGACGGCATCCAGTTCCCCGACTTACTACTTGGATGGCGATTCGGTGACATTTGACAGCGCTGGCCTGGCTAATCCGGCGGTGGCGCTGGGTGGCACGGTTTTGCCCACGTCGGTCACGTTTAATCCGGGTGCCGGCAATTCCTACACCATCAGCGGAGCGGGCAAGATTTCCGGCGCGGCCACGGTGGTCAACACGACCGGCAACAACACCATCAGCACCGTGAACGATTTCACGGGCGGAACCACCATTACCGCCGGCACGCTGACGATTGGCGGCGCGGGGCAACTGGGTAGCGGGACGTATTCACATACCATTGCCGACTCTGGCACCTTCGATTACAACAGTTCGGCCAACCAGACCATAAGCGGGGTGATTTCCGGGGCGGGCAACTTGGTAAAAGACAACACCGGCACCCTGACCCTCACGGTGGCCAACACCTACACCGGCAATATCACGGTCAATAACGGAACTTTGGCGGACAGCTATGGGAATAGCGCTGCGAATATCTCCGCTAGCGGTTTAGGCAATCCCCAAACTGCCGGTCGGACGGTTACGATTAATAACGGCGGCACAGTTGCCTTCAATACCGGGTCGAGTGGAAATTTCCTTGGCGGTTCCGGCAGCACCACGATTGCGCTCGGATTCATCATCAATCAGGGCGGCACGCTGCAATTGAACAACGGCAATACGCCCGTTGGCCCGATCACGCTCAACGGCGGTACGATGACGGCGACCACGGCGGCCGGTGGCACTGCGATTTATTACGGAACATATTACCTGAATGCGGATGTGACGGTGGGTGGCAGCAGCCGCTCGGTGATCAGTTCGACCAGCACGAGCGCGAACAACAATATCAACATGACCATCAACGCCGCCGGCACCAGAACCTTCAACGTGGCAGTGACGGGCGATCCTTTGGGAGATTTGCTTGTCTCGTCCCCCTTGGGCAACGGTGCCAACACGGCTGGTTTGGTTGATAATTTGGTCAAAGCCGGCGCGGGAACAATGACCTTGTCAGGAGTAAATGTTTACACTGGCACCACGACGGTAAGCGCGGGAACATTGGTGGCCGGAGTCAACGCGCCCAGCGGTTCTGCCGGAGCTTTCGGCAACGCCACATCAGCCAT
>PKZR01000150.1 GCA_003133815.1 Limisphaerales bacterium
ACGGCAAAACCAATTTTGCGAAAGGCGCGCACGATGTCGTCGGTGACCTGAGTGAGCGGATGCAATTTGCCGAGCGCGCGGCGGCGTCCAGGCAAGGTAAAATCAGTCGGCTCTTTCGGCAGCGCGGCTTTCAATTCCAATTCTTCGCGGCGCGACGCGAGCGCGGCTTCAAGTTCCTGTTTGGCGGCGTTGATGAGTTTGCCGGCGGCGGGCTTTTCTTCCTTGGAGAGCGTGCCGAGCTGTTTCATCAGCGCGGTGAACTTGCCGTTCGGTCCGATCCACGCGCCTTTGGTCTGTTCGAGCGCGGCGAGGTCAGGCGCAGATTTTAATTCTGCGAGCGCGGTTTGTTTGAGCGGTTCAATTTCGTTCAGGAACGACATAGATTTGCAGGTGGAAGATAGAAGATAGAAGTTGGGGAATAAATGAAAAACGGGCGAACCTTTTCAGGCCGCCCGTTTTTTGAATTTCAAATTTGCGATTTACACTTTTGCCAAAGTCGCGCCGGGTTTGGCCTTGAGCGCGGCTTTCGCGACGTTNNTTACGGTCGAGCGCGCACTTTGCGGCCTTTAGACCTTCCATGAAGCGGCTGTAAGTCAGGCCGGCGGCGCGGGTCGCGGCGTTGATGCGAATCTGCCAGAGGTAGCGGAAGGTGCGCTTCTTGACGCGGCGGTCGCGGTAGGCGTATTGACGNNAGCATTCTTCCGCGACGTTTGCGGGAGGCTGGTGAATTGGTAACTCGCATGGTTCGTTAGATGTAAAATGGTTAGTGGCTGAACGGCAAATTTTGCAGGATACGATAAGTGTCGGTGGCGTCCACAACGGCGCTCTTGCCGAGACGGCGGCGGTGTTTGGAACTCTTGCCTTGCAGCAAGTGGCGTTTGCCAGCGTGTGAACGCATGACTTTGCCGGTGCCGGTGATCTTGAACCGCTTGGCCACGGATTTCTTGGTTTTGATGCCTTTGGGTCGTCGCATAAATTTAATTCAATTGCAAAAGAGTGCGGAATATAGGCGGCTTGCGAAAACAAGGCAAGCGCGAAATTTTTATTTTTCGGTGCTGCCCGGAATATTTCAGCGCGAACCGGCCGATTACGGGCTGTTGGTGCCCAAGAGCGATGGCGATGGCATCGTAATAGCCGGGGTTGTGGTGTCAATCGGCGCACCGGCGTTAAGCTGCTTCAGGACATCGTCGGTCAGGTCGTTTTCGCTGGCGTGGTAAAGGAAGACGTCGGTTGAGGTGATGCCCTGGGCGGAAACATCAATCACCAGGGTGTAACCGCCGATCTTGGCCTTGTCGCTCACTGCGGCCCGGATGTCCACAAGAACCTTGTCCCGCATCCGCTGGAGCTGGTCGGACAAGGTCGCCTGCGCCTGACGTTCATATTGGTCAATCGCGGTCTTGCGGTCCTGCAACTGTTTCAACTTGTCTGCGGCATCTTGCTTGCGGCGGTCACGCTCGTCGGAGGAAATGACCGGGTCGTTCTCCTGTCCCAAAAGCTGCTGATACTCGTCGCTGGCCTTCTTGAAATCGTCGAGCATGGACTTGTCGTCCTTCTCGAGCTGTGCCTTCCGATCCTCGATGGCGGCCTTCGCCAGCTTCGTCTTGTAATAATTGTCGAACAGCTTGTGCAAGTCCACTGTGCCGATCTTGGTTTGCGCCTGCGCGGCTCCGCTCAAAATGGTCATCAATAAAACCGCCGGTAAAATCATCCGTAAATAGTTCTTCATAGTTAAGTTAAATGGTAAGTAAAATTTGGCGGCTGCGGCAACTTAAAACTGACGTGTGTAGCCGACGGTGAACTGAAACTGGCCTGAAGCGCCGTTGTTGATGTCGTGTGTCAGCGGGATGCCGTAGTCCAACCGCAATGGCCCGAGATGCGGAATGTTCAGACGGAATCCGAAGCCCCAGTCGTCGTCAAAATTTCCGGAAAAGGAATAAGGCGAAGCCCCGACCGAGCCGGCGTCCATAAACAAGGCGAAGCGCAGGCTGGGACCGGATTCCTTTTCAAAAATCGGTATGCTGTATTCGGCGGAGCCAAACCAATAACTGTCGCCGCCGATCGGTTCGGGCGAGTCGGATTCGCGCGGACTGATGTTGCGGAACTGGAAGCCGCGCAGGTCGTATGCACCGCCCAAATAATACCTGTCGTAAAACGGCACGTCGGTGGATCCCACGCTTTGTGCGACGCCAGAGCGCCCGTCAAGCTCAAGCACATGACCTTTGAACAGGCCTGGGAAAAACCACTCCGTCTTGAGCGCCAGTTTGTAATAGGAAGTCTGGTCGCCAATATCAAATTCGGGGTCAAACTCGGTGCGCTGGCCGTGGTTCGGCAATTCCACGCTGTTNNCTTCGTTCAATATGGCGTTCGGAATCACGACGCTGTTGGACGGGTTCAGGGAAATTCCCACATCCTCAATCGTGTAACTGACGCCTGCACTGAGGTCGCCGTTGCCGAGAAGGTCTGTCAGAATAGACGGCGGCGGCAAGGCCTTTGTCAAACTCAGGCGCATTCCGGTGCGGGTTTCGTCGAAAAGGTTGTTGGGGCTTTCAAAGTCAAGCTGATGGCGGTAAAGATCCACGCCAAATATAAGTTTCCGGTTTAAAAACCACGGCTCGGTGAATTCCACTTCATAATCCTGCCGCTGCGTGCCTTCCGCCACATACAACCGCAGCTTCTGTCCGCCACCGGTGAAATACGGCGGGTGAAACAAATCAAAATTGCCCTGCGTCACCTCCGCGAAGCCGACCAGCGAATCCACCGAGCTGAAGCCCGCGCCCAGCGTGAAGTTGCCCGTGTTTTGCTCCTCGACGTTCACGACCAGATCCTTGCGCCCGGCAATCGGCGGGTCGGTCGGCTCCGGCTGCAAATCCACCTTGTCAAAATATTGCAGACCTTCGAGACGCTGCTTGCTGATCTTCACGCGTACCATGTCGAAGACTTCGCCGGGCGAGATCGCCAGTTCGCGGCGGATGACCTTGTCCTTCGTTTTCAAATTGCCGCGGATGTCAATTTTCTCAACGTAGGATTTCTGCCCTTCGTCCACCTGGAATTCCAGATCCATCGTCCCGGTGTCCACGTTCGGGATGCGCACCACGTGCAT
>PKZR01000062.1 GCA_003133815.1 Limisphaerales bacterium
CCACGCCGCAGGAATTTTTCGCGTCCCAAGACCCGATTGTGAGGCAGTTCGTTGACGGCATAGCTGATCCGTAATCTTTTACAATTCAGTGGTGCGACGGTTTTTCAATATAACCATTTCCCAATTTTCCCCTCCGCATCCAGCGTCACGCCCTGACGCCGATACGCCCAGCACATGTAGCTAATGCTGACGAAATAGGACGCGGGCAGGCGGTTCGCCGCGCAAATCTTCACGCCTAGCAGCGTCGTCTTGCCGCCGAAGCCCATCGGGCCTATGCCGAGTTCGTTCGCCGTCTTCAAGATGTCCTGCTCCAGCGCGTCGAGTTCGGGGATCGGATTGCGGTCGGAGATCAGCCGCAGGAATTGCGTCTTGCTCATCTCATAGCCCGTCGCGCGGTCGCCGCCGATGCACACGCCGAGGATGCCCGGCCCGCAGCCTTTGCCCTGCGCCTGCAACACCGCGTCGAGGATCACGCGGCGGCAGCCGTCGAGGTCGCGGTTCGCATTGAGCTTCTCGTTCGGCAACGAGTATTGCGCGCCGACGTTTTCGCAGCCGCCGCCTTTCAAGACCAATCGCACGGAAATTTCCGGCGAGCGATGCTGATGAAAATGAAAACTTGGCGCGCCTGGCCCGCAATTCGTGCCGTCGTTTTTCCCGGTCAACGAATCAACGGAATTTTGCCGGAGAAAACCTTTTTTCGTCGCGAGCTTCACGGCGTCGCGCGCAGTTTCGGTGAAAGCGATTTGATCGAAGCCGACCGGACCGTTCGCATAAAATAAAATGCTGCCCGTGTCCTGACAGATCGGCTGCGATTTGTTTTTGGCGATGGCGATGTTTTTATCAATGATCTTCATCGCGCTTTCGGCCAGCGTCCCCTTTTTTTCATTCTCCAACGACGTGAGGATGGATTGATGCACGTCGTCGGGAATCTCGGCGGACGTGCGGCGGATGAGTTCGACCAGTGAATCTTGCAATTGGCTCATAAATGTTCCCAAGCGTAAGACCTGTTGGCATGGGCGTCAATTGCGCGCAATTGATGGCAGCGTCCTAATTTGACCGGAGCGCGAGTTGACCCAACTTGCAGCGAGTGGCGGGACTTGTGATGGCCCGGATAATTTCAATGCGATTCGCCAGAAGGTGCTCTGCGGATTGAGGACAATCCGCGCTCCGAAAAATTGCAAATCAGGACACTGCCCAATTGATATCGGACTAAATTTCCATCTTTACGGAGTGATGACTGAACCATTTGCAACTGACGGCATTCCACCTCTGTGGCAGCCGACCTCGGTGGACTTTACTGCAACTGCAGCAGGTAAAAACTTTGCAGCGCATTTGTGCTCATCGGATTTGTGAAATTAAAGTTGCCGCCGGCGTCGAACTGATTGGTCAACAGCCGCGTCCAGTTGGTCAGCGGGACGGTGAGATTTGTGGATGTCAAAACGTAATAATTTCCGCTTGCCGGACCTCCGGAACCATTCAAAACCAGGTTGCCGCCCGAAAGTTTGATGCCGCTGATGACAAGCGGCGCGGATGATTGAACGATGAGATTCACCTGCCCTTGAACCGAGGTGTCAATCGAGCAGGTGAAATTTGTATTCGGTGTGTTGCCGATGGTCAGCGTGCCGACACTTAATGCGCCGCCGTAGGTGAACAACGTGTAATTGCCAGGGCCAAAGCCTCCGGCATTGCTGATGTTCAAAGTGCCGCCAAGCGTCAGGTCGCCCGTGACGGAAACCTGGTCGCTGTTAGTGCCGAGCTGGAACTGAAGGATGCTGGCGTTGTCCAAGCCCAAATCATTCGTGATGGTCAGTGTGCCGGAGCCGTTGCTGCCGGGCGCCAACGTGGCACCGGCGGCCAAAGATACCTGCCCGCCAATCGTGCCGTTGCCACCGAGTGTGGCACCGGAATTGATGCTGACCGTGCCGGAACCCGTGCCGCTGCCGGAAGTGTTGTTGATGTAGAGCGCGCCGGCATTGACGGTGGTGCCGCCGCTGTAAGAATTGTTGCCTGTGAGCATAAGCGAGCCGGGACCGTTAAAAATCAAGACAGTGCCCAGCCCGCCGTCGGAGATGGTGCCGTTGAAAAGACTGCTGGCATTGACGCCGCCGATGACATAGGTGGTCACCGGCGAGCCCGACTGACCGCCGCCCAGCACCGCGCTGGCACCGCCGAACAGCGCGCCAAAGTAAACAGTTGCGCCGCCGCTCTTGTTGTAGATGCCGCCGGCGCTACCAAAATTCCACACGGCATTTGCGCTGCCAAAAGTGCTGGCGCCATCCCGCAGCCAGTTGCCGGTCGTAAAATAGATGGTGCCGCTGAATCCGCTCCAGTCGCCACCGGGGGTGAACACGCCGCCGCCGCCAATGTTGAGATTCAACCAGCCCGATCCTTGCAGGCTGAAACTGGCATAAGGCTGGCCGTAGGTTTGAAGCGTGTTGGTGCCAGCGCAGGAAATCGTCGTGCCCGTGCCGACGCCGTTGAGGAACACCGTGCCGCCGTTCAAGCTGATCGGGCCGTTGCCCGCAGTATAGCCATTGGCGGCGAGTTGCAGCGTGCCGCCATTCACCAAAGTGCCGCCGCTGTAGCTGTTGCTCGAATTGAGCGTCAACATTCCAGAACCGCTCTTGACCAGTCCCGTGACGCCGCCCAGCACCCCGCCCCCGATGGTGTAGTTGACCAGATTATTCGTAACCAGCACGGTCGCCGGCTGCACCACGCCGACGATGGAGACGTTGCCGTTGGTCGAGGTGTCGTCAAAGCGCACCAAGTCTAGATTGTAGAACTCGTCGGCAACGAAGCCGTTCAGCCAGTTCGTCGTCGTGGACAAGTCCCAATTGCTGCCATTGGTTCCCTGCCACACGAGCGAACCGGCATTGCCGGTGACGAGGAGTTGAACACCGGAGGATTGATTTTGGAAAGCAAATGTCTGGCGGGCGTTGCCCGGCAGGTTGCTGGAAAAACTGCCGCCACCCGTGCTGCTGGATGCGCCGCCGATCAAGGTGTAAATGCCCGCGCCCAGCGCATCGTTAAGCAGGTTGAAGTTGTAAGTCTGCACACCGCTCATGGTGATCGAGCCGTTCCGGATCAAGATCTGGTCGTTGCCAACCGCCGGTGAACTGGAAAGATCAAAATTCAAAGTGGGCGTGTTCAGGGTAAGATTATTGGTGACGGTCAGCGTGCCGCCGCCAGGGCCGGGCGAAACACTGCCGCCGCTCTGGATAGTGAGGCCGTTGCCGAGCATACCATTACCCGCCAAGGTGGCACCGTTGACAACCGTGACCGGGCTGCTGCTGAAACTGCCGGTGACCTGCAACGTGCCGGTGCTGACCGTCGTCGAACCGGTGTGCGTGCTGTTGCCGGTCAACGTGAGTGTGCCGGTGCCGGTCTTCACCAGGTTCACCGAGGTTTGAAACTGCCCGGCAAAAGTGCTGTCCATGTTCAGAGCGCCAATTTGCACAGTCGGCGCACCGGCATAGTAGTCATACAATGCGGCAGACGCATTGGTGCCGGCCAGGAATCCAAAGTAATAGGTGTTGCCGCCGGAGTTGTCATAGAAACCCAAGGTCACGGGCGCGTTGATCGTCACCAGCGCATTATTGAAACCGCTGGAGGCACCGCCATTGGCAACCATGCGCACACCGCCGCTGCCGAGCAGGTTCACCGTGCCGGTAAAGGCGCTGGTATTGCCTTTCAATTGTTCGGTTGCTCCGCCGCTTTGAACATTGAGGTTCAACGTGCCGTTGCCGGTAAGAGCACCAGTAAGGTTGATGCTGTTGCCAAGATTGATGGTGGCGGTGTCTCCGTCCGGCACGAGCAGCGGGTTGGCGAGGGTCAGATAATTGCCAGACGCATAGTTGTTCACGAGCGTGCCGGCTTCCAAGATGTTGGTTCCGCTACCGAGTAAACCGCCATTGTTGAGCTGAACCGTGCCGTTGTTCAAATCCATACCGCCGGTGAAGGTGTTATTGTTGTTCACCGTCAAGGTCCCCGCACCGGACTTTATCAGAGCGCCCGCGCCGCTGATGCCACCGCTGCCGCCGAGGGTGTAATTCTGGC
The DNA here is from genome assembly GCA_003133815.1 of Limisphaerales bacterium. GTDB lineage: Bacteria > Verrucomicrobiota > Verrucomicrobiia > Limisphaerales > UBA11358 > UBA11358. The sequence goes on from PKZR01000062.1 coordinate 4,057, forward strand.
TGGCGTTG
>PKZR01000211.1 GCA_003133815.1 Limisphaerales bacterium
GTATCCGTGACAGAAAACCTTGCATCCGCGACAAATAACCTCGCGTCCGGCCCAAAAAATCTTGTCTGTGGAATAATTAACCCCGACTGCGCGATGCATAACCTTGAGTCTGTTGGGGTATCCGGCTTGGAAATTTAACTGAATTGGCAGGGTTGATAGTCCCGCCCACCAGCGAACGTGGCAGATATACATCTTCCCAATACAACAGAATTCTTAGGTCATCTGCCACACAACAAACTTGGCTTCATTCCGGCTTCCGTCATAATTTGACGACCAGATGCAATTCATTCGTGACATTTATGCGGCAAAACGGGCGGCCAATAAGCCCGTCATCTCCTTTGAATTTTTCCCGCCCAAGACCGATGAAGGCGACCGAAATCTGCTCGAAAAACAAATCCCCGCACTCCTCGAGACCCACCCGGATTTTTGCTCCGTCACCTACGGCGCGGGCGGCACCACGCGCGACAAGACGCTAAAGATCGTTGACTGCATCCAGCGCGAACACAAGCTGACGGCGCTGGCCCACTTGACCTGCGTCAATCACACGCGTGAAGAAGTCCGTGTGCTGCTCGAAAAAATCCGCGCGCTCGGCTGCAAAAACATCCTCGCCTTGCGCGGTGACGCTCCCGGCGGCGGCGAATTTCAAAAAACATCCGGCGGCTTTGAATTTGCCTCGGAACTCGTCCGGTTTATCAGCGAGCAGAAAGGCTTTTCAACCGGCGTGGCTGGATTTCCAGAAGGCCACATTGCAAATAAAAATGGCAAATATGACGACTGGAAACATTTGAAGGAAAAAGTGGACGCGGGCGCGGATTTCATCCTCACACAGTTGTTTTTCGACAATTCGGATTATTTTGAATTCCGCGATTTTGTCGCCGGCAAACTGGGCGTCTCCGTCCCGCTCGTTCCGGGCATCGTCTCGATATTAAGCGCGGCGCAGATCACAAAATTCACTCAGCTTTGCGGCTCAAAAATCCCACCGCCACTGCGTAAAAAACTGGACGAGCTTGGCAGTAATGACGAGGCTGCCGCCGAGTTTGGCATTGAATACGCGACGAAGCAGTGCGAGGAATTGCTCCGGGCAGGCGTGCCGGGGCTGCATTTTTATACGCTGAACAAGGCACGCTCGACCGTGGCGGTGCTGAAAAATCTGGGGCTGACCTAGTCAAAACGGCTTATCAAGGCGCCTGTCATGTTCAAAGGCCAACCGCGCTCAACATGGTGCCGATGACGCTCAATGGGCCGGTGTCTTCCAGGCTGTCGGTGGCCTTGTCCAGTTTTTGCAGCGAGAGTTTTGCGTTCTTGTAAAATTCCTGGTCGTTGACGAGTTTTCCAACCGTGCCCTGCCCCTGGTTTATTTTCAGGAGAATCTGGTTCAAGTTGGTCATCGAGGCGGTTGTGGAATTGTAAAGCGTCTCGTCTGTCACAAGCTTGCCGAGCGTGCCCTGCCCGGCGCTGACTCCGTTGACGACCTGCTTCACCTGCGTCACGGTGTCCTGAAGATTTGTTACAGTGCTCATGGCGGAATCATAAAATGACTGATCATAAATAAGCTTTCCGACCGTGCCCTGCCCGCTTGCCACCTGTGCGGTGATGTTTTCAATGTTTGAAATGGCCCCGCCAATATGGCTGCTGTTTTGTTTCATGAAATCCGTCAGCGGGCCAAGCAGATTGTTGATCGTGTCGGGCGTGAAACTTTTCGTCAGATTTTCGATGCCGCTGGTCGCCTTGTCGAGTTTGGCCATGACGGCGTTCAAGTCGGGCTGTTCCTCCGTTTCCAACAGCGCTCCTTCCACGGCGGGCGGTGCGGACGGCGTGCCAAACCCAATGGAAACAAAATTCTCACCCATCAGACCGGTAAATTTTATGACGGCCTTGCTGTCGGTTCTCACGATGGCGTCGGGATGAAGCTTCATGGTGACATTGACCTTGTTGTTGGTTTCGTCGAGGGAAATGGCTTCAACGCGGCCGACCTCGACGCCGGCCATTTTCACGCTGTCGCCCACCTTCAATTCCTGCACCGTGTCGAACTGCGCGCCGACATGATAGCCGCGGTGGAACAGATCAACACCGCCAAGCGTTTCAATGACGGCCCAGGCGGCGATAACGACGATGACGACAAAAATACCGAGATTGGTTTCAAGTGAATTTCTCATAGGCTTTTGGTTTGGGGGGGTCGCGTTTGAAATCTGCGTTCAAAAATCTCTGGACCAGCGGGTCGCTGGTTTTCTTCACCTCGTCCGGCGTGCCGATGGTGACAATGCGGCCATCATTGATGACTGCGATGCGGTCGGCCACGCCGAACGCAAGTTCGCGGTCATGCGAGACCACGATGGATGTGACGTGGATCTCGTTTTTTAGCTTCAAAATTTCCTCGCCGATGACAACGGCGGAAAGCGGATCCAATTCACTCGTTGGTTCGTCGTAAAGGATTAATTGCGGTTCAATGACGAGAGCACGGGCGATGGCTACGCGCTTTTTCATGCCGCCGGAAAGCTCGTTGGGCATTTTGTCAGCAACGTCCTTGAGTCCGACCGCTTCAAGCTTTTCGGAAACAATCTTTGAAATTTCTTCGGGCGATTTGAGCCGGTGTTCAGTCAAATAAAGCCCGACATTTTCTCCAACGGTGAGCGAATTAAGAAGCGCGCCGGATTGAAACACGAGGGCGAGCCTGTATTTGCTCGCAATCTCAGGCGTCTGGATGGATTCGCCGTTGATCAGGATTTCCCCATCATCCGGCGGATCAAGGCCGATGATATGCTTGAGCAGGACACTTTTGCCGCTGCCGCTGGGCCCCATGATGACAAAAATTTCCCCCGGGCGGACTTCGAGGTCTATGCCCTTGAGCACTTCCTGCCCGTCAAAGCTCTTGCGCAACCCGCGCACCTGCACGCTGACGCCATATGGATTTGGAGCGGAAGCGTTCATTTGTTAAAGAGCATTAAAACCCGTGTGAGGACGTAGTCAAAAATCACAATGAGCACGATTGAATTAACCACGGCCTTCGTAACGGAACGACCTATCCCGCGCGGGCCGCCGATGGTCATCAAACCCTGATGGCAGGAAACGACGGCGATGATCAGGGCGAAGCAAAAAGTTTTGAAAATGCCATTGGCAACGTCTTTGGATTCCACAAATTGACGCAGGCTGAAGTAAAACGCCTGAAACGATAAGCCAATATGATTGTTTCCCTCCGCGACGACCGCGCCGCCAAACCAGCCGACAAGTATCGCGACTATCACCAGCATCGGTAATGCAAAGGCCATCGCAACCAACCGCGGCAGAACGAGGTAGTGAATGGGATTGATGTTCATCGTGCGCAACGCATCAATTTCCTGATATACGCGCATCGAGCCGATTTCCGCCGCCATCGCCGACCCGATCCGCCCGGCGATCAAGATGGACATCATGATCGGCGCCAGTTCACGGCAGATTGAGTAGCCCACGATGCCGCCAAGGTAGCTGCCGAGGCTTTTTTCGGTCAACAGGGGACCAGTCTGCAAAGCCAGGACGCCGCCAATGAAAAAAGAGAGAATGCAGACCATCAACAGGCTCGCATTGCCTATCTCAAAAAACTGCTCAAAGACCTTCTGCCGCTGCCGCCAGACGAGCGGCAACGCCAGAAGCGTGCGCCAAAACAAAAGGACGATTTCACCGATGTTTTCAAACATAATCCGTGCGCGATTTCATTGTTACTGTCCGCGCGCCTTCGGCACGGGAATATAAAACAGGCGGAGTTTGTTCGTTTCTCCGACAGATTGATACTGAAAAAGGCCGAACAAAATCGAGATTTTTTTTGAATCCAGCGTCTTATCACTGCGGTAAAGATTCCACAGCAGCGAGCGGCTGCCAGCGCCGGTCTTGGGATTGTCTTCTGCTCGCCACAACGACCATAGCGGCGACCAGTTGCGCTCTATGCCGCGATTGTCCGGCAAAACCGGCTCGATCAAAGCAAGAATTTGCAGGCGTGAATTTCCATTGAAGTCACGGTGATAAGTAAAAAACGGCAGCATGTCCACGCGCCGTTCTTCCGTGCCGGTCTCGGTGTTCTTTTCCACCGTGTCGTCATACAAATAAAATAAAATACGCTTACGAATCCGGTCGAGTGGATCCGCGTGAAGCCTGTGATACTGGTAAACCGGCCAGAGATAGGAATCGTTTTCTATTTCGTTGTTGTGCGAGCGGCTGAACAGCGGGAAGACGCGCGATGTGCTCTTGCCCTCGCCTCGTGCATAGATCACAAACGGCCATGGATCCTGCCATTCGCGATATTTCTTTTCGCGGTCGTCAATCCATGTGAAGAACGGCCACAGCACGGAGGTCGAATCGCGCATGGGCGAGCGCGAGGTGATGTAAAATGGGATTGAAGCGTGAAATTTTTCGGGGTTGCCCGTGCCGATGCCGTTGTTCTGGCGAAGATAAAACGGCCAGAGTGCAAAGCTTTTATCATAGCCGCCGACAGTTTCAACCTCGCCGAAGCCGTTGGTTGATGTTGTTACCACTTTGTGTTCGGCGCCGGCAAACGGCCAGAATTGCCAGCCGTGCATTCCATTGCCATGGTTTACATTAAAAAACGGATAGAAATAGTTGTCATTCACAACGTCGCGTTTCTGGGTTTGTCCATAAATTGGAAACATGATGAAGAAAATTCTGTCACGGAACAGCCGGCCGTTTAGGTGGCCATAAAACGGAAAGAACGCGGTGTAATTTTCATTCGTGTCCGGCGAGCGTTGCTGAAAGTAGAACGGAAAGATCGTGAATTGTTTTATGCCCGAATCGTCAGGTTGCTTTCCTCCGGAAAAACTGAACAGCTGGATCAACTGCCAGCGATATTCTTCGCCGTATTTTTCATAAGTGATCAGCGGATAAAGAAAATTATACTCATTTCTTTCTATGTCCGGGTCGCTGTCGTGCAAAAACAGAGGCGGAACCGCCCACATTTTTTCAGACTGACTTTCCTGTGCATAATAAAACGGTCCGGCAGCTTCAGTGCGTTCCCCGGAATCCAACGTCAACGAAAAATGATCATATAATGGCCCGGCATGAAAATTATCCGCCCCTGGACAAACGGAGCAACAGCCCGATGCTAGAATCAAGAGACCCACGCAAGAAAGAGAGGCAAATTTTTTAGAGCCGAAAAACATGACTGTATTTTGATCGATAAATAAATGACTTTGATAAAACTTTAAACATTTTAGTGAATCAGGCTTTATCGTTATTGTGGTCGATTTATGCGCAATTTAAAGCCATTAGCTGTTGTTTTAACATTGATGTTGACTTTCAATGGATTTACTTTATGTTTATCGCACTTCGAGGTTTTTACCTCGGTTCCTCCTGACCCAGTGTCGGCGACATTTTGTCGGCACTGGGTTTTTCTGTTTTTATCAACGGACGCCAGCGACCGAGCATATTCAGTAACGCCGGCAAAAAAGTTAGTGCTGCGATCATACACGTCGCGATTCCAACCGACATTACACAGCCCAAGCTGTGGATGCCGCGATGTTTGGCGAGGATCAAGCTGCCGAATCCAGCGATGGCCGTCAATCCAGACACTAGCACGGCCTTGCCCGTGCTGCGCGACAAAATGCCGGGAGTTTTTTCCTCGGCGAAGCGGTTGAGGATGTGGATTCCGTTCGTAACGCCGATTCCAATGACGAGCGGCAGCGTCATGATATTTGACAGATTGATCGGAATGTCGAACAAACCCATCAAACCCGCCAGCCAGATCGTGCCGATTCCGACGGGCAGCAGCGCCAGAATTACTGCGCCGAAGCTGCGGAAATGGAAGAGAACCATTAACGCAATGGCAGTTAATGAATACCAAGCCGCCGTCACATAACTGTTTTTCATCAATGTTTCGTACTCGTAGAATTGCACTGGATCGCCGGTGATGACTGGGTGGTTGGTTTCCCTGGGATCAAGTGACTGACGCAGTTCGGTGACAAATCTTTCCTGATTGGTGCGCTCCCAGACGTCGTCCTTGGGATACACCTGCAGCAGCAATTTTCCGTCCACGCCCACATAACGATGATGCAATGCAGGCGGCAAATCTTCAATCCGTAACGGAGTGGTGTCGTCCTGATTTTGTAAAAGTCTGAAAGTGCTACCCAAATCAGCAAAGAGGGCTTGTTGAAACAGTGCCAGCTTTTGTGCGTGTTCGGCTTGTTCGGAATCGTCGCCTTGCAGCATCGTCTTGCGCAGGTTCGAAATCGCGTCGCGCAGGGAAACCAGTTGCGCGGTCAGGTTCGTGTCGCTGTCACCGACGGCGACGAGCGCGTTGCCGAGATAGCTGTTAAGAAAGTAAAGCGTCTGGCTCAAATTGTTAATATCCACGGGCTGCAGGTCCGTGGGATTGAACTGGAGCGTCGCGATTTCCTGCTTGATGCCGTGGATCAGTTTGAATTTTTCCGCAGGGTCTTCTAGGAAGTTTTTGTAAAATGGCGGCTCAACATCGGCGACGACCGGCAGTTTTTGTATTTGTTCCGTCAATTCAACCGCATTCGTCAGCGAATCGGCGATGACCGCGCCGTAAAGCAGCGATTTGTCCGCCGAATCCAGCAGTTTGTGTGCGAAAATCACCGACGGCAGATTCTGGCTCTGCATTTTGATGAGATTGTAATCGAAATGCACCTTCCTCGCCTCAAACAGCGCCGCTATGCAAAGTACTGCCGTTATGCCAATGACGAGCGCCGGGCGCTGCAGCCAGATGTTCTCTATGCGTGCTCGCGTTTCATCTTCGTTGGTCTGATGGTCAATTACGTTTTGTCGCCCGCGCAGGAGCATCGCCGGAAGCATCGTCATCATCGGGATGAAACAGATGAGCAGGCCGCCGCCGCAGATGATGCCCATTTCCTGGATGCCCTTGAAATTCGTGAACGCCATCGCCAGAAACGCGCCTGCCGTCGTCAATGTGCCGGTGAAAATCCCCTGGCCTGTATATATCATGGCTTTCGTCAGCGCCTGCTCCGCCGTTTTTCCGTGGCGCAATTCCTCTTCGTAACGCGAGATCAAATGCACGCCGTAATCAATCGCCAGTCCGATGAGCATCGGTACAAACATGATTGTCAGGACGTTCAAATGGCCGATGGTCAGCGCTGTGAACGCGAGCGTGTAGCCAAATCCGACCACCAGGCAGATTGCTGCTTTCACCGGACGTCCGGTTTCGTTATAGCCATAAATGAAAATCAGCGCGCACAAGACCAGCGACAGAATGCTGGCGAACGTGGCGTCCTGCTCCGATTGCGACATCTGGTCGTAATCCAGGACCGGCTCGCCCGTGATGCCGACGTTGACGCCGGGCACTTCAATTTTCGTTTGCCGGACCAGTTCGCGCAGCCGGTCAATCGCATGGCCGTTGAAGTCATCCTGAGTTTCCGAAGAATTTGTTTCAAGTGTCGGCGGATGCGTTGTCAGCAGAAAAATCCGGCCCTTCGCAAACGTGATGTAATTTCCTAGCACATCGCTTTCGCCTCCGCCAAACAGGGTGATGACGTTGGGCGACGGCGGCGTGCCGGGGCGCTGCAGCGAGTCCGACGCCTGCGTCACGATGCGCGTCAACGCCGGCAGCGAATTGATCAATGCGTCGGTGTTCGCATTTGTATCCTGCGGCGCGGTGCGGAACGCCGTGTTGATCTGCTCGAAAAATGAAACGAGATTCGTCGTCCGGGTGAATTCCTGGATGAACGGCTGCGCGGCGTGCAGCATCGACCTCATTTGCACCAAATCTGATTTCTGCGCGTAAAGCAGCGCCTTGGAACCCATCATCATGGGGCTTTGTGCAAAAAAAACGTCCTGAAAGTAATTCGTTTCCGCCTGCAACCTGGCCGCGACGCGCTCGACGAACTGCCGGTTCTTTTCAATGTCATCACTCTCCACGACCACGACCAGGTCGTCCTGCTGGGGAAACTCCTGTTCCAGCCGCAGAAAATTCTGATGATACTTCTGGTTCGGCCCGACGAGGTGATCCTGGTTCGGGTCGAACACCAGATGGCCGTAAGGTTCCGGCAGCGCATAAACCACGCAGACGATGAACAGCGCGATTTGCGACCAGAAAAACCAGCGTGGATGGCGGCAGATCGCCGCCGCCAGTTTGCCCAGCAGCCGCCCGAGAAAGGAATCTTCGCTCAACGCCTTCATTTGTCAGGCTGCGAGTTCACGATTCCGCCGATGCAACGAATGAACCATTCACGATTCAACGGTTTTCCGCCTCCACATAGACCGCCGTGCCGTAGCACAGCACCTCGGTGATGCCCTGCGCAATTTCCGTCGCGTCGTAGCGCACGCCGATCACCGCGTTCGCGCCGAGCTGCCCGGCGTGCGTGAGCATCAGGTTGTAGGCATCCTCACGAGCACGTTCGCACATGTTTGTGTATAGCGAAATGTTGCCGCCAAAGAGGCTCTGGATGCTCGCGCCAAAATTCCCGATGATGGACCGCGACCGCACGATGATGCCGCGCACCACGCCGAACGATTTTGTGACGCGAAAACCGGGAAGCTCGAACGTCGTCGTTGTCAATGGATGTGTCAGATTCATAACTCAACGATTGAACACCACGCCGCGCGGCCGCAAAAGAGAAAAGTTCCGCGCATGCCAATCAATTAAAACAAAACCGCCAGAACAATACATCATTCCGGCGGCGTGTGAAACTGCGATTTGAAGTTTGATTACTTTGTCGGCGCAGGTTTTTTCTTGTTTGTCTTTCCGGTGGAGCGTTCGCTCTTGCGAACGTAGCCCATCGCCTCATACAGCTCGCCGTCTTCGCCCTCGGCGGGATCGCCCTTGACGGCGTTGACCACGAGGAGCACTTGCTTGTTGGATTCGACATCGGCGGTGTCCCGCTGGTCCGCGACGGCGATGACCTGGTTGTTCAGCGTGTCCAACGCGCCGCGTGCATCGAGGCTGGGCTGGACCTTCGCCGTGAACTCGTCCAGCGTCATGTTGGCGAAGCTCTTGGCCGGACGCAGGTCTTTCCACGCCTTCAATACGTCGGCGATTTTCTCGCCATTTTGTTTTGGATTGTTTGGCATATCATTTCACCTCCTTCCATTGAACTCACATTTCAAATCTGAATAACTAAAATCTCCGTCTGGCAATTTCAGGGATGAAGCAGACGACTGCGCACCGCCAGAAGACGACCAGGAACGGACTGATTCCGACGAGGAACGCGCAGATTCCAAGCAGGAACGCTCGGATTCATCGCCGGAACGCACAGGTTCCAGGCAGGAATGTGCGGATTCCTCGTGGGAACGAGCAAGTTCCTCATAGGAACGCACGGATTCCAGATCGGCATTTGCAGATTCCTGCTCCTCTTTTACAGATTCCGATGCCAAATCCGTCCGCCTCAAAGCCAAATGTGCATTTAACTGAAGGATTTGCGAAGATTCCGGCCCGGAATCCCGCCAAGGCCGTGGCAGGCTTAAGATAAAATTGTCCCGGCGCGGTGAAAGGGGTTCAACATTTTGGTCGGATGCACTCACGCATGTCATTTAACTCCGGTAATTCGCCTTTCGCCATGCAAGAGAAATTGCAGGCGTGACAATGCGCGGGCTGGTGCTGGAGCCATGCTTCCGCCTCAGCAATCAATTGACTAAGTCGGATGACAAACGCGCGGACGACGCCGGCAAAAACCGTGGGTTATTATCGGTCGCCCTTGCCGGGCTTCAATTCGCGTCAATTGGTGAAATGAACTCGCGAGATATCTCTCGGCCTTGCGGCCTACTTGTTTCACCAAATCCCTTTCTCCGTTTCCCAAACGGCTCAAGTCGTGTCAAAGCCCTTGCACCTCTACGGCGAAAGAAATGAAAATGCCGGGAAATTCCGCAGCACGCTGAAAATTCCGGCGACAATCAGAAACATCCACAATATTTTTGGCGAGATAAATTGTCCGGCGGGTTTTTGGCCGCAATGTTTTGCGGCAAACCACGCGCCGCGTGCCGCCAAAGCCGCACCTGTGATGATGAAAACCGCGTTGTCCTTCAGGGCGAGCGGAAGATTTCCGTGCAACAAAGCAAACAGTGCTCGCGTCGAGCCGCAGCCGGGACAGTTCAATCCGGTCAGCTTGTGAAACATGCAAACCGGATAAAAACCGTGCGTGGCGGGATTGAAGAAAAAGACGACGGCTCCGGC
>PKZR01000389.1:0-4488 GCA_003133815.1 Limisphaerales bacterium
CGTTGCAGGAGGAGATCATTCGTATCCGTCTGGGCTGGCACGCCTGGTTTCAGGGATGGTATAGGCGGAAGAAGAGATTTCCAGTGAGCAGTGAATTGGTCGCGATGTAGTCGGAGATGCCGGTGTTGGTAATCAAACTACCCCAAATGCCAGTGCTGAGGTTATTGTTGGTCTGTAAAGTCCAACCCGTGACCGGCGGCGTCCAGGAGACGAAGGTTTCATTGCTGGAAGCCGCGATGGTCAACAATAGTGGGGCGATGGTTAAAACGTCGATGTTTTCCTGGCCAGCTAAAATGGCGTCAGCGGGGCCGAATTCATAGTAATCTGTGACAATGCTCGTAACGCCATTGTTCGTTGTTGCCGTGCCCTCCAGGATGAAAGACACATCAGGGAACAGCCGAAAACTGTTGCTGCTAAAATGGGTTGGAAAAAACACCTGTGAATAGGTCGCCGGCAAGCCATTGGTTCCGGTCGGGTCACCGGGGTTGAAGAACCTCGCCACCGCCGCCCAGTTGGTGGGATTGGTGTAGTTATTGGTATCAGTGAGCAGAACGATGTCGCCGGGTTGGCCATTGGTCGCCGGATCCCCACCCGCACCTATTTGGATCGGACTAGGTGCGCCAACCAATAAAGTTGACTCTGTAAGAACCTGCTGCCCTCCTGGATTTCTCCATCCTGCTATTGGTGTTCCAGGAGCTGCGTCGATTACGGTGGTGACCACGGTGGCGGAATCGTTGGCCGGGATGAAATTGGTCTGGTTGGCAAATACCTGAAACATGTTGGTGAGCTGGCCAGTGGGTTGGCTAATATTCTGATACAGCGACTGAGCGGGGAACCCAAGGGTTGGCTGCACGACGATCTGAATCGAATTGGTCGCGCTGCCGGCGGCGAGCGTGCCAAGGTTCAGGAGCAGGACACCGTTGATTGGTATGTTCCCGCCCGTGGCCGAGACAAAGGTGACATTCGCGGGAAGCTGGTTGCTGATGACTACTCCGGTCGCCGCATTCGGTCCGGCGTTGCTGACGGTGATGGAATAGCTCAGATTGACGCCTGCCTGTGTTAGCCCAGGACCAGTGGCAATCAAGCTCAAATTCGCCACCCCGGTCGCGCTGCCGATGCGGGCGAGGGCGAGCATGGCCAGCACGATGAACTGAACGTGGAGTTTGGGTTTCATATGGGACCAGAGATTTATTCGTTTGGCTCTTGCGGACGCCATTGGTTTCCCGCCATGCCATTTTACGTCCTGGCCAGGGTAAACTCAACTGAATAGGTGCATTAGACGTGACAAAATGAGGACAGCCAAATGTTCCAAGCCCATTGATTTTCAGGCACAGACATTTGGTATTCGCCGTGTGTGCAGCCGGCAGGGCGCAGAAGTTGAAGGAAGGGGACCCAGTGGTTGGTCAACTCAAGCGGCCTGAACGACCACTTGCTCCGCTCTGCTCCTGGCCCAAGCCGCTGGGGTGAATTGTCGGATCTCCGTGATTTTGGCCGCCGGCAGGCGCGTAAACAAATCTTTCAGGTAATCAAGTGGGTTGATTACCTGCCGACGACAACTGCCCAGCAGCGTGTAAATCACCGCGCTGCGTTCGCCGGCTTCAGGATGGCCAATGAACATCCAATTGCGTTTTCCAAGTGCGCTTGGGCGAATCGAATTTTCAATTCCGTTGTTGTCAATTTCCAGCGTGCCGTCGGTGATGAATTGGCTCAAAGCCGTCCACCGTTTCAACACGTAATCAATCGCCTGTCCGAGCAAACCTTGGGGCAACGTTTTTCTTCGCGTCAATTCCATGGCCCGGTGCAGCCGGTTCAACACCGGCTGCGATTGCCAGACCCGCATCGCCTGCCGCAGGGCTGGCCCGGCTTTTTGTTCGCGCAGTTTCTTTTCCACCGCGTATAGCTGTCCAATCTGTCCCACAAACCATGCCGCCAACTTCGTCTCGGCCAATGCTTCGTGAAAGCCCCTCCTTGAATGAGCCCAACATCCAACCAAAGTAAGATCCCCACGGGCTTTGGCCAGTGATTCATACGCGGCGTAGCCATCGGTTTGGAGTCTGCCTCGGAAGCTTTTCAGAAATTCTTCCGGTCCTGCTCGCGCTCGGCTAACCCGCCATTCAAACAGCACATCACCCTTGGGCCGGCTGTAAACCCAAAGATAACCTTGCTGGCTTTTGCCCTTCACATCCGGGTCCAAATATCGAATCGGGGTCTCGTCGGCTTGCAGGTAATTGCCCGCCAGCAAATCTTCCCGGATCGCACGATAAACTGGTTTCAACAACTCGGCAGCTTGTTCGACCCAGCACCCCATCGTCTTGCGGCTCAGCTCCACGCCGAACTGTTGGCGAAACATTTTCTCCTGCCGGTAAAGCGGTTGGTGATATTCATATTTGCCAACCAGAATTTGCGCCAGCAAGCCCGGCCCCACCATGCCTTGTTCAATCGGCTGTGGTGGCAGTGGTGCCAAGGCGAACTTTTCCTGCTTAACGTAACGCGGGCGGATGTAAACGCGCTTGATTATTTTGGGCGCAACCCAGTCAAGCTGACTCGTGCGTTCCTCGCTGATCTTTTTCCAGCCGTCAGGCTGGGCCTGGACTTCCACCGGTTCGATTACGACTTCCTGCGTCTCCAATTTATCCTCGATTAACATCCGCCGAATTGGATGAGCCGTGCCATTACGCGTCGCGGTCGTCGTCTTGGGTTTGGTTCCTGGCAACGTGATAATGTTGGGCAAACCTTGCAGGAGCAGTTCGAGTTGGTGTTTGTCCAGACCTTCGTTGCGCTGACCGCCAAAGTAATGGCGGATGTATTGGTCGAGCTTTTGACGAAGCAGCCGGTTCTCTGTTTCTAACGCGACGACACGCGCACTCAGATCATCTACCTTTTGAAGCAGTGTGGTGTCGGTGTTCATCAGCTCGCATTGATAGACACACGCCATAGAGAAAAGTTTCACGGTAGCGAAAGTTTTTTAAGAAATATTTCAACGGCGATACCAGTTCTTTTTTGAACGCACTTCCAGCCCATGAATCAACGCGCTGAACTCTTCGCCACGCAAATCTATCTGGCCACTTTCGCTCACCGGCCAGGTGAATCGTCCCTTTTCTAACCTTTTCGCACAAACCCATAAACCAGACCCATCCCAGTAAAGCACCTTGACTCTGTTCCGCCGCCCATTGGTGAACACGAACAGGTGACCAGACAACGGATCGCCTTTCAGTTGATCCACTACCAGGCTGTAAAGCCGGTTGAAGCTGCCTCGCAAATCTACTGGCGTGGTGGCCACCAGCACCCGCGTAGCACAAGTGACGTTCAGCATGGCAGCGCCCGCAATAGTTCTGGCAAGGACTTCACATCCGAACCATTTTGCAACCGGACGGTCCAACCTTGCGGGCTGACAACTTCGAACGGCCAGCGCGCTGCTGGGTTCGGCATCCGCACTTCTTGAAACTTCACCTTCGGGGCAGGAGCATCACGTTCGAGACGCAACCATTTGCTAAGGGTGGACATCCCGATCGCGTGCTGGGTTGCAAACTCGCGCTGCGTTAATTGGCTTTGGTGGAATTTTGCCAGCAGTCGTCGCCGCTGTTTAGAAGTTAAACGTCGCTGGCCGGTTTCAGTTTTTGATGTATCCATCCGGCCATGATCTCACGGTCTGTCGCCAAAGACTAGATGTGGCCCGTCAGCCGGATACGATCATTCGCGATTCGCTCGCGGGCAAGGACGTTTTCGTGCTGTTACCGACCGGCGGCGGCAAATCACTTTGCTACCAGCTTCCCGCGCTCGCGCGCGACGGACTCACCGTCGTCGTCTCGCCGCTCATCGCGCTGATGAAAGACCAGGTGGACGCGCTGCAAGCCAGCGGCATTCCCGCGACGTTTCTGAATTCGTCGCTCGCCGCCGACGAATCACGGAAGCGCCTGCGCGGTTTGCACCACGGCGAATATCGCCTGCTCTACGCCGCGCCGGAGCGGCTGATGCTGTCCGGTTTTCTCGAAGATTTGCAGCGCTGGAACGTCCGCCTCATCGCCGTGGACGAGGCGCATTGCATCAGCGAATGGGGCCACGATTTTCGTCCGGAATACCGCCAGATTTCCGATCTGCGGAAACTTTTCCCGGAAGTGCCATTCATGGCGCTTACCGCCACCGCCACCGGCCGCGTGCGCGAGGACATCGTCACGCATTTGAAATTGCGCGAGCCGAAATGTTATGTCGCCAGTTTCAATCGTCCCAACCTGACCTACCGCGTCATTCCGAAAAACAAGCCCTACGACCAGTTGCTGAATTTTCTCCGCGCGCGGCCCAAGGAAAGCGGCATCGTGTATTGCCAGTCGCGCAAATCCGCCGAGCGCGTCGCCGCCAATCTCACCGAGGACGGCGTGAAGGCGCGGCCGTATCACGCCGGCCTCACGCCGAAGCAGCGCAGCGAGCATCAGGAACTTTTTCTGCGTGACGATGTGCGCGTCATCTGCGCGACCATCGCCTTCGGCATGG
>PKZR01000389.1:4516-12702 GCA_003133815.1 Limisphaerales bacterium
AAACCGGCGAAGGAACAGCAGATTGCGCGCGAGCAATTGCAGCAGATGGTTCACTACGCTGAATGCGCCGGCTGCCGGCGGGTGGAATTGCTCGCGTATTTTGGCGAGGAGTTTTCCGCCGAGGGCTGCGGCGCGTGCGACAATTGCCTCTCACCGCGCGCCACCTTTGACGGCACGCTAGCCGCGCAGAAATTTCTCTCCTGCGTCTATCGCATCCGCGAGAAAAACGGCTTTGGCGTCGGGCTGAATCACGTTGTCGAAGTGCTCACCGGCGCGGACACGGAAAAAATCCGCAAATGGGATCACGCGCAGCTTTCCACCTACGGCATCGGCAAGGAACACAGCCGACCTGAATGGGCGGCGATTGGCCGCGAACTGGTGCGGCTCGGTTTTGTCCGGCAGACCACGGATAAGTTCAGTGTGCTGGAACTGACGAACACCGGCGGTGCCGCACTCAAGGAACGCCGGAAAATCACGCTCACCAAACCCGCCGTCGTGCCGGAAACGAAAGTTCATCACGTCGGCGAAATTTCCTGCGACGAGGTTTTGTTCGACCGCCTGCGCCAGCTTCGCAAACAGCTCGCGGACGAGCGCGATGTGCCGGCCTACATTGTTTTCTCCGACGTGGCCCTGCGGCAAATGGCGCGGAATTATCCGCAGACCGAAAGCGATTTCGCCCGCATCAGCGGCGTCGGCGAGAAAAAGCTGCGCGAGTTTGGTGAGATTTTCCTTGGCGATATCGCCGCGTATTTGCAAACCAACGCGCGCCAGATTTTCGCCGACGATTCCTTCACCGCGCCCGCCGCGCCGCCCCCGTCACGCGGCAGCCTGGGCGATTCCGCGCGCGAAACGCTGCGCCGGTTCCGCGCCGGTCAGGGCGTCGGGCAAATCGCCCGCGAACGCGACGTGACCACCGGCACCATTTACGGGCATCTGGCCGAAGGCATCGAGCGCGGCGAGCCGGTGGATTTGCAGACCATTTTCACCGTCGCGGAATTGACCGAAGTCGCCGCCGCCTTTAACCGCTGCGGTTTTGGCGCGCTCGGCCCGGTGTTTGAAACGCTCGGCGGCAAAATTGATTACGGCCGGCTCCGTATTTTCCGCGCGGCAAAAAATCATTCATCCGCCAGACGTTGAATCTGCGCGCAACACGCGCCACGGGTGCGTCCACGGATCGATCCGGCACGCTGCGCGGTAATCGCAAAAGTCGCACGCCGTCGTGCCGCCCTTGCGATACGGATCAACCGCCGTCGCGCCGGAGAAAATTTGTTCACCGAGCGACCGCAATTGCTCCTCTACTTGGTCGAGCAGCGCGGTGAATTCCTTACACGAAATCGCTTCCGCGGAATTGGACGGCAATTCGCCGCCTTTGTTCAACCGGAAATTGAACTGGTCGCCTTTGGTCAAGCCAGGACGCCGGTCGAACTTTCGCAGCTCGCCCGCGTCGAAACGTCCGTTGTGACGATACGCCATTTTTTTGGATTCGCCATCGGCCAGAACTTCCGCGCGCGAGCCGCCGCCTTTGAAGTCGCCGCGCAGGTTCACATAAAACGCGCCGGCGGGGATGATTTTGTCCGCGCCGAAAATTTCACGCGGATTTTTCCAGTGCCGCAGCGCGCCGAGATACGCGAGCAACTGCAACTGGATTCCATTTTGCACGAGCAGCGAATCCAGCTTCTTGCCGCCGGACTTGTAATCCGTCACCACGGCGAGCGCGGCCCCGCCACTTTTGTCGGGCCACAAATCCACGCGGTCAATCCGGCCTTGCAGCGCCAACTTGTTGCCATTGCCTAAATCAATTTCCCAGGCGGGCGCGCGATCGTCCTTGCCGCCGAAACCGAGTTCCGCTGCCGCCGGGTCAAATTCATATTGTCCGCGCATCCAGCCGACGATGACCTCGACAAAATCCTGCAACGCCGCCGCCAGCGAGTGCGCGGCAAAAATGGTTTCCGCCGAATCGCGAAACAGGCCGTCGCGAAAATGCTCCATCTGCGCGGCGGCAATGTTGGCGATGCGTTCGCGCGCTTGAATCGGTTCCAGATCGCGCCAGCGTTTGCCTTCCGCCGACAACTGTTCGTGGAACATTTTCAGCACGTCGTGCTGGAAATTGCCGCGTTCGCGGGCGTCGAGTTCAAACACCTTGCGCTCGTTCGCCCGCAATCCGGAGCGGACAAAAAAACGGAACGGGCACTGCGCAAACTCCTCCAGCCGACTGACGGACGATTTCAAAACGGGGCCGTAAAGTTTTTCCGCCAGCGCGACTGAAAGATTTTCCCGCTCGTCCGGCTCGCGCAGCGCGGCAAGGTTTTCAGCAAGTGATTTCAACGCCGGCAGCTCCAGCAGGGTTTGCCAATTTCCAATTTCCAATTTCCAATTTTGTATTGTCGTCAGCGGTTTGATGAGTTCGTTCGCATGTTCCGCTTCGCGCCAATCGGGTTCGGCGGAAAAGTCTTCAACCGCCAGTTGCGGAAAAATGCGTTGCAACTGCGCGATGAACGGCGAGGGATTCAGCGTGCCGCCCTCGGCGGTCTGGCGCGAAAAGGCCAGCGCCAGTTTTTCGTTCGCCCGCGTGCAGGCGATGTAGCCGAGGTAGCGCTCGCGCGAAATCTGGTCGAACAAACTGGCTCCGAGCGGCGCATTTTGCGTCTCCAGTTCGTCGCGGTCGGAGCTGGTCAGAATCACCGGCGCGGCGGGCGCGGCGGGAAAAACCGATTCGTTGACGCCCAGCAAAATCGCAAATTTCAAATCCGGATTGCGCGCGCGGTCAATGGCGCCCACCAGCACCTCATCGAGCGAAGGCGGAATCACGCCGACGCTCAGGTTCGCCAGACCGGCTTCGAGAATCGGCAGCCAGTCGCGCAGCGGCAGCGGCTCGTGCGCGAACGCGAGCGCGATATTGTCCAGCCAGGCGTTCATTTGCTCCCAAACGGTGGCGTGAATTGCGGCTTGCGGCTTGCGGCTTGCGGACATTTCCTCGGCGAGCGACCAACGTTCCAAAGTCGCCTCCACCTGCAAATCGTTCCAGAGTTCACGCAAGGCATCGGCGAGCTGCGCGCCGTCCGGCTTGAAACCGGTTTTGGCAAACTGCGCAAAGAATTTTTCGAACGGCGGGAAAATGATTTCGCGCAGGCGCTCGCAGTGTTCATCGGGCAGCGACTCGCGCCATTTTTTGCCGCGCCAACCGAATTCCAGCGCCCGGTTTTCGAGATCGTCAATTTTTCCTTCGTCCACCGGGCTGAAGCCGGCTTTCAACGCCGCAAACCAATCTTCGTTGTTGTTCCAATCGTTGGCGACGGTGCGAAGCGCGTTGCGCGTCAGCTCGGCGAGCGGGTGATGCGCGACACTTTCGCGGCGGTCGAGAAAAAAGGGAATGTCGTAGCGCCGGAAAATCCGCGCGAGCGCCTGGTGGTAGCCGTCCAGCTGGCGCACCAGCACCGCGCAATCGCGGAAGCGGTTGCCGGCGCGGACGAATTTTAAAATTTCGCGCGCGGCGAATGTGGCCTCGGCTTCCGGATTGGAGCAGGCGGTGATGGAAATTTCAGATTTCAGATTTGAAATTTCAAATCCGGCCGCGTTGGGCAGCGACCAGTTTTGCTCCAGCTCCGCGAGCGCAGAATTTTTCGGGAAACGGTTTTTGCCCGCGGCGCGCGGGAGAATTTCCGTCTGCACGTCGCAGCCGGGCAGGTTGGAAATTTGGGCGCGGCATTGCTGAAAGGTTTTGCCGATGGCTGACCAAATCGAAAGCCACGACGCTTCCGACGTCGGCTCGGTTTCGAGGCAAAAGGCGAGCGTGACGCGGTCGCACCGCGGCACCACGGCCGCGAGCAGCGCGAGTTCCTGCGGCGTCATCTCTGCAAAGCCGTCGAGCCAGAGAGCGGCGAGGTTGAAGGTTGAAGGTTGAAGGTTGAAGGTTTTTCCGCGCAGCGCTCCGGCTGCAAAATCCAACAAATTATTCACGTCTTGCAATTCGTGTTCGCGCAGCCAACCGGCGTATTTTTCGGAGAGCAGCGCGAGGTCGTGCAGTTTGTCGCGGAGTTCGCGGCGCANNAATTCGTCCGCGTGCCGTTGCAGCAAGGCGCGCAGCACCATGAGCCGGCCTTCGGCGGACAGGAGTTTGGGCGGCGCGACGTTGAGCTGTTCAAAAATGAACTTGGCCAACCGGTCGAAGGAAAAGATGTTCAGCCGCGTGAAGCCGGAGATTTCCCCGCCGGCGAGCAACTGGCGTTCGAGCTGGAAGGTCGCCTGCTTGGGCGCGAGCAGGATTAGCGGCGCGCCGGCGGGATCGCGGGCCAGCGCGGCCCGCACTTCGGCCAGGCAGCGGAAGGTCTTGCCGCTGCCGGCGGGGCCTAGGAGAAAACGCGCTTGCACGCCGGAATTTTCACGCAAAGAGCCGAAGGCGCAAAGGAATTTATTGTGAATAAGCCGCCTGTATTTTTTATTTCCTTTCGCCGGAATCAGGCTATGATTTTCCGCTGTTGGAAAAATCAAGTTGGTTGTTCGGAACAATTAAATCGAAAAACTTATGCCATTAACACATACAAAGGAACTTTTTGCGAAGGCGTTGAAAGGCAAATACGCGCTCGGCGCGTTCAACGTCAACAACATGGAACTCATCCAGGGCATCGTCGAGGCTTGCGAGGAAGAAAAAGCGCCGCTGATGCTGCAGATTTCCAAAGGCGCACGCCAATACGCGCATCCGACTTATCTCAAAAAATTAATCGAGGCGGCGGTCAGCCTGTCCACGATTCCCATCGCGGTGCATCTGGACCACGGCGATACGTTCGATCTGTGCAAAGAGTGCATTGACGAAGGGTTCACGAGCGTGATGATTGACGCGAGCCACGAGCCGTTCGAGAAGAACGTGGAAATCTGCAAAAAAGTCGTGGATTACGCGCATCAGCACAACTGCGTGGTCGAGGGTGAACTAGGCATGCTCGTCGGTGCGCAGCATGACGACGGCGAGGAAGGCGGCGGTTATTCCAAGGGGGGTGCCTACACGCATCCTGATGAAGCTGTCGCGTTCGTCAAGGCTTCCGGCGTGGATTCGCTCGCGGTAGCGATTGGCAACTCGCACGGCGCTTACAAATTTAAGGGTGAACAGCACTTGGATTTGGAAAGATTGAAGGCGATCAAGAAGGCGTTGCTCGACGCGGGCATGGGCGATTATCCGCTCGTGCTGCACGGCGCGTCCAGCGTGCCCAAAGATCTAGCCGATGAGATCAACAAATACGGCGGCAAAATGGGCACGGATACCGCTGGTGTACCGGAAGCGGATATAGAAATCGCGCGTCGCGTCGGATGCACGAAGGTGAACATTGACACCGACCTACGCATGGCGATGACGGCGGCCATCCGGAAGGTATTCTGGGAAAACCCGAAGGAATTTGATCCGCGCAAATACATGGGTCCGGCGCGCGCGAAGGTGAAAGAGCTTGTCCGTCACAAAGTCCGCGACGTGCTTTGCTGCGCGGGACATGCGTTTGACTAAAAATTATTTTCCCAGCAACGCCCCAGGCCAAACCGGCTTGGGGCTTTTTTATTGCCACAATCAAAGTGAACTTTTGGCACAGTTGGCACACTTTTTGTGCCAAATATTTCCAGTTGGAGCCTCAGTTGCAATTATTCAAATCGCAAAACGCATTGAATTTTCAATGGTTCTTCGTCGTCCCAGCGTTTGGCATTTCCCAAGCTAAAGATGTTTTGTCCGAACAAAAACATTTAACCAAAACAAAACCGAAAGGAAAATTATGAAACTGATACAATACCAACGTCCCGCACTGGACTGGCCGACATTTGGCCGGCTGGCAAGCTTGCAGGATGAAATTGACCGCCTGTTTGAATCGCCGTTGCGTGCGTGGGCACCCGCGATCGATGTGCGCGAAGACGCTGACAACTTCGTCATCCGCGCGGAATTGCCGGGACTCAAACGCGATGACATCAACGTTTCGTTGCAAGACGGCGCACTCGTTATCTCCGGAGAACGCACCGTTGAAAAGGTCGAGGATGGCGTCGAAATCCATCGGCAGGAACGCTACTACGGAAAATTCCAGCGCGCCCTGTCGCTGCCCGCACCCGTGGCGGCGAACCAAATCAAGGCGCAATACAAGGACGGCGTCCTGATCGTGACGCTGCCGAAAGCCGAGGAAGCCAAGCCGAAGCAGATTGACATTTCGGTGAATTAACCGAGAAAAAAAAGCAAACTCCCGCGAACGTCGCAGTTCGCGGGAGTTTTTATTAAATAAATGACGACGGGCACGATGATTACACACGAATTTTATCACCACACCCGCCGCTGCACCCAGTTCTCATTGTGCTTGGAAAATTTAATCCATCAGACGGACTCGGCAAGCGATTTTTGAAAATAATTTCCTCTTCGGCTGCAACTTCGTATCTTTCAACAAACAGCTTTACAATCGGTCGGGCTGGTTCAAACAATCGAATATGCCGAAAAACCGACGGATGCTCCAACTCGCAGGGCTTTGGCTTTGCGTTTTTTGGTCCGGCATTGCGGCGGTGGCGGAAAATGGAACCAGATCGGATTCGCAATTTATTGTGGATTCGTGGAGTAACAAGGAGGGTCTGCCTGAAAGCGCTGTCATTTCAGTAATCCAGACGAGGGACGGTTATCTCTGGCTCGGAACGCTCAACGGCTTGGTGCGCTTCGATGGAAATCATTTCACGATTTTCGACGAGAACAACACGCCTGAACTGCCGAGCAGCCGGATTATATATTTGTTTGAAGACAGCCGGACGAATCTCTGGGTCGCCACCGAGACCGCTGGACTGTGCATTATAAAAAATGGAATGGTAAAAAGCTTTTCGGCTGAAACCGCCGGCGGTGGCAAAAAAGTGTTGAGTACCGACGAAGACTCATCCGGCGACATCTGGTTCAACACTCCGGAAGGCATTCTTGACTACCACGCGGGCAAAATGAATTTCAATCCGGGCATTCAGGGGTTTTTCCCCGGGCCGTTTCAAAAATGGCAAATCGAAAAAAAATATTCCAGATCATATCCGTGGGGAAACACGAACGTCACTTCGGCTTGCGAGGACGAAAAGGGCAATCTGATTGTTGGCACGCAAGGCGCGGGAATTTTTTGGCAGGAAGCAGATGGAACATGGCGGCAGATTTCCGAGCCGCAGGGATTGTCGTCCCGCTTCGTGCTTTCACTTTGCATGGATAGGGCGGGAAATCTTTGGGCAGGAACCGACGGCGGAGGATTAGATCGCATCAAAAGAAAAATTTTCTGCGCCCCGGATGGATCCGGCCCGTGGGTGGCGCAATCCGTGGCCGAAGACAAATCCGGCGCAGTGTGGACAGCTTATGCGGGCGGTGTGTCCTGCCTGAAATCAAACTTGGTAACCGATTTTGGCCCGGACCAGGGATTGTTAGATCCAAATGCGTGGACGGTGCTGGTGGATCGCCGGCAGCAGGTTTGGGTCGGCACGCGGTTCGGGGGACTGTTTCAATTTCAAACCAATAATTTCGTTCCCGCGTACGACGCGGAAATTCTCGACCAGCAGATTTTTGCGCTGTTTGAAGACCGCAGCGGACAATTGTGGGCTGGCACGCAAAACGGCCTCGCCAATTATGACGGCCAAATATGGAAGCTTTTCACGACTCACGACGGCCTTTCCGAAAACACCGTCAGCGCCATTGCACAGGACACCAATGGGGATTTCTGGGTCGGGACGGAAAACAGCGGATTGAATATTTTCAAGGACGGAAAATTTTCCTCAATTAAAAAATCGGAAAACGGCCTGCCCGGTAATGATATTTCCTGTCTTTACGCGGACAAGGACGGCGTTTTGTGGGTTGGAACTTCGGGCCACGGCTTGGCGCGGTTTGAAAACAGAAAATGGAAAAGTTGTTCGACAGGGAACGGCCTCGCTAGCAATCACATCAATTATCTTATCGAAGATGAGGACGGTAATTTGTGGATCGGCTCGAACGTCGGCTTGATGCAAATCCAAAAAAAATCGCTGGACGATTTTGCCGCCGGAACGGCGAACGTCATTTCCTGCCGGACGTATGTGGAATCCGACGGGCTGCCGACACGCGAATGCTCCGCCGGTTCACAGCCCGCCGCGTGCCGCGCAGCCGACGGTACTTTGTGGTTTCCCACCACGAAAGGTTTTGTGTTTGTCAATCCTGCGGAACTCAAACCCAACTTGCAGCCGCCGCA
>PKZR01000224.1 GCA_003133815.1 Limisphaerales bacterium
GCCCCCCACGCCGCCCGCGCCAAAACCATGAAAAATTTGCCGCCAATACAGGTAATCGGAGAGGACATCGAGAGACAGGATGCTGGCGGCATCGGTGGATCTGGTCATCCTGTCTGCATATAGACGCCGCCGGGCGACGGTGTTAATGCCCTCATCGCCCAAATAAATTTAATTTGCCGCCATAATGGAGCAGACGTAGAGGACAGCGCCGGGACGAGGTGTGGCGGCTGGGGTCATAACCGCCTCGTCCCACCTTTCCCATCGCGGGCGACGATGGAGGTGTCCTCATCGCCCAACCGGGCGGCCTCCGGCAATGGAGGCCGCTTTTTTGTAGAAGGCAGTCCTGATTGTTTACAGGGTTAGTTTTGGAGTTTTATTTCGGGCGATGACCAGCTTTACACCACAATCATCGAACCACTCGGACACAAGGCCAAAGAGCGTAACGAAGCCTTTCAAGTTGAATATGGCAAGGTCATCAATCGTTTCACCGCTGAATTCATCAAAGATTTTTGCCTGCCTGATGGCTCAATCCGTTGGAATCAGATTGTTGAACTCAATTCGGAGATTCCAAAACCAAAGATTAGGAAAAACAAAACCAGGTAAAATACAGAGGGTTGCCTGTGTATTTCCATCCAATTGCCTTTCACCGTAAACCGAGCAGGCCTTTCCGATGAGCGCGGACTTCAGAGCGAGGTGAGGTGCTTTTGGACTTCGCGGAAGCTGTGCAGGAAAATCTCGTTGTCGGCCACGGCCTTTTCCACGAGCTGTTTGAGCAGGATCATTTCGGCGCCGTTGATGACGGCGTGGACGCTGCATCGAAACGCCAGCATCGGGTCGAAGGTCTTGAAGGAGTTGCCGCACAATATGACGGTGGCGTGACGCCGCAGGCTGACGGGCATGGATTGAAGCCGCTTGAGCGTCAGGTTTTCCTCGGGCGTGGCGGCGGCGAAAAGCTCCTCGGTGATGACCACCTCGTATCGCACCTGGCTGAAGCGCGTGAAAAATTCCGGGTGCGTGCCGGTGGTGTGTACCTTGTAGCCGAGGTCCCTCAAAACCCGTTTGGCGATCTCCACCCATTCGGGATTGGACAGCGCCAGGAGCGCGGGTTTGTCCGCAGCGGTGATGAATTGTGTTTCGAAGGCGTCGGACATTTATTGTTTGAGTTTGAGGCCGGTCAGGGACGGGATTTCGCCTTCCACAGCGCCGCCGCTGCGCATCTTCAACGAGCCGACGTTCGAGGTGATTTCGCCGCGTTCCTTCTTGATGTTGTCAATGCCGCGCGAGACGACGCCGCGCTTGCTGCAATAGAGCAGGGCGTTTTCCTCGGTGATGATGCCTTTTTCAAACGCCTCGATGCAGGCCTGGTCAAACGTGCGCCAGCCGAAGGTATAGCTCGACTCGATGATTTCGTAAAAGGTCTTGCCCTCGCTTTCGCCGAGGCGGACGGTTTCCTCGGTGCGGAGATTGTGGCCCATGATTTCGAGCAGGGCGTAACGTCCGCCGCCCATTTTCGGCGAGAGACGCTGGCTGACGATCCAGCGCAGGGAGTCGGCGAGGCGGATGCGGATTTGCTCCTGGTCGTCGGCCTCGAACATGCCGAGGATGCGGTTGATGGTTTCGCCGGCGTTGACGGTGTGCAGCGTGCTCAAGACAAGGTGGCCGGTCTCCGCCGCGCTCAACGCGATCTTCACCGTCTCCTGGTCGCGCATTTCGCCGACGAGAATCACCTTGGGCGCCTGGCGCAGCGCGGCGCGCAGGCCGTTGGCGAAGGAGTTGAAATCGATGCCCTGCTCGCGCTGGTTGAACGTGGCCTTCTTGTGCGGATGCACAAATTCAACCGGGTCTTCCAGCGTGACGATGTGGCAGGCCTTGGCCTCGTTGATTTCGTTCAGGACCGCCGCGAGCGTCGTGGATTTGCCGGAGCCGGTCGCGCCGGTGACGAGGATCAATCCGGTTTTTTCCTTCGGCAGCAGCTTGAAGATTTCCGGCAGGCCGAGTTGTTCCAGCGTGGGAATCTTCGTGGTCAACTGGCGCAGGACGGCGGAATAATTTCCGCGCTGCGAGAAAATGTTGACGCGGAAACGCGCCCTGTCCATGAGGGCGTAGGCGGAATCGCACGAGCCGTTTTTCAGCAGGTGCTCGACGAGCTGGAGGTTGTCGCCGATGAGATTGAGCGCGATGGCCTCCATCTGGTATGGCGTGAGCTTTTCCAGGGGGGGATTCATGGCGACCGGCTTGAGTTCGCCGAATGATTCGACCTGCAACGGCCGGTCCACGGTGAAGAGGAGATCGGAGACCTCCTTCTGCGAGTCCAGCATCGTGGTCAAAATCTGGTCCAATTCCGGGCGTCGCATAAATCACTCCTCGTCTTCGGGCGGATGCGAGAGGAACGCACGGAATTTTTTCTTGTCGAGCGACTTGTCGTAGGCGTCCTCGGGCGCGATGCGCTTCATCCGCAAATGTTCCATGATGTGGTCGTCGAGCGGCTGGTTGCCCGCCTTCTTGCCGACCTGGATCATGCCGGGAATCTGGTGCGTCTTGTTTTCGCGCACGAGGTTGGCGACGGCGGTGTTGAAGACGAGGATTTCAAACGCGGCGACGCGGCCTTTCTTGTCGATGCGCTTGAACAGCGTCTGCGCGACGATGCCCTTGAGTGATTCGGACAAGGTCTGGCGGATTTTGTTCTGCTGGTCGGCGGGGAAAACGTCGATGATGCGGTCCACCGTCTTGGCGGCGCTTTGCGTATGCAGCGTTCCGAACACCAAATGGCCTGTGCTCGCGGCTGTCAGCGCCAGCTCGATGGTTTCCAGGTCGCGCATTTCACCGATCATGATGATGTCCGGGTCTTCGCGCAGCGACCCGCGCAGCGCGGCGGCAAACGATTTGGTGTGGACGCCGACCTCGCGGTGGTTCACGAGGCAGCTTTTGCTTTCGTGGACAAACTCAATCGGGTCTTCAATCGTGATGAGGTGGTCTTTGCGGTTTTTGTTCGCGTAATCCATCATCGCGGCAAGCGTCGTGGATTTGCCGGAACCCGTGGGGCCTGTGACGACGACGAGGCCGCGGTGCAGCATGGCGAATTTTTTCAGCACGGGCGGCAGCGGCGCGTCGAACTTTTCAAAATCCTCGAACGAGAGCACGCGGCTGGGAATCTGGCGGAACACGGCGGCCACGCCGTTTTTCTGGTTGAAGAAATTCACGCGGAAGCGCGAGATGTTCGGGATTTCGTAGCCGAAGTCCACGTCGCCGGTTTCCTCGAACTGTTTTATTTTGTATTCGGGGGAAATTTCGTAAAGCATCGTCTTGAGCGTGTCACTCTCAAGCGGGGGGAAATCCACCCGTTGCATTTCGCCGTTGATGCGCAGAATGGGGGGGTTGCCGGAGGACATATGCAGGTCAGACGCCTTTTGCTCAAACATCAGGTTGAAAAACGCATCTATTTTTGCCATAAATCCTCGTTCGTCCGCGAATCTTAACCAAACCCGAGACAAACGCAAGCCATGAAAACGCCCGCCGACGTGATCCGCAGCGAAATTGAGCAACGCGGTGTCATGCCATTTGCACGGTTCATGGAGCTCGCGCTTTATGCGCCGGATTGCGGATATTACGAGGCGAAAAAGGAGAATGTCGGTCGGCGCGGCGATTTTTACACGAGCGTCAGCGTCGGGAACCTGTTCGGCGAACTGCTGGCGTTTCAATTCGTGGAATGGCTCGAAGAATTGCGGGGTGCGGAGAACGGGTTGCGGATCATCGAGGCCGGTGCGCATGACGGGAAGCTGGCGGCGGACATTCTGGCATGGATTCAATTGAACCGTCCGAAGATTTACGAACAGCTTGAATACATCATCGTCGAACCTTCGGTGCGGCGGCAGGAATGGCAGCGCGAACTGCTGAAAAATTTTACGCCGCGGGTCCGCTGGCTTTCCCGTTTCAACGAACCGGCAATACAAAGGTTCAACGGAATTGTTTTCTCCAATGAACTGCTGGACGCCTTTCCCATCCACAGATTTGGATGGGACGCGGCAGGCAAAAAGTGGTTTGAGTGGGGTGTCGCGCCTGACGGTGAAAAATTCAGATGGGCGCGGCTGCCGAATCCGGTTCAAGATTCGCAATTCACGTTTCGTCCGCCACCGGAACTGCTTGCCGTTTTGCCGGACGGTTACACGGTTGAAATTTCGCCCGCCGCAGAGAACTGGTGGCGCGAAGCCGCGGGTGTTTTGGAAAATGGAAAGCTGTTGACGATGGATTACGGCATCGCCACGGACGAAATGTTTTCTCCAGCACGCCCGCGCGGGACATTGCGCGCCTATTTCCGCCATCATGCCAGCGACGACGTTCTGGCTAATGCCGGCGAGCAGGATTTGACCGCGCACGTCAACTTTCCCGCCATCCGCAAAGCGGGCGAGGACGCCGGGCTGATCACCGAACACTTTTATCCGCAGTCAAAATTTCTCACGGAAATCCTCGCGCGCGCTGCAAAAAGCAACTCCTTCGGCAGATGGGACAGTTCCGACACGCGGCAATTCCAAACGCTGACCCACCCGGAACATCTGGGCCGGGCCTTCCGCGTTTTGGTTCAATCGCGCTGAAGCTCGTAATTCAAAACCGACAGGCAATAAGCCGCCGCCGTCTCGACACGCAGAACAAGTTTGCCCAGAGAAATGGGAATCGCTCCGGAATCTTGAATCAGCTTCAACTCCTCCGGGGTGAAATCGCCCTCCGGCCCGATCCAGACGCCGACGCTTTGTGGCGGAGCCTTTTTCTGCATTTCAATTTCCCGGAAAATTTCACGCGGATGCCGGCGCTCCTGTTGCAGCGACCCGACGAGCAACAAATCGAATTTCTCCTTTCGCGCCAGAAACTGCCCGATCGTCACCGGTGCGTTAATTTCCGGCAGCCACGCCGCGCCGCATTGCTTGATGGCTTCGACGGCGGTCTGCCGCCATTTCTCGCGCTTGTGTTCGCCGCTTTCGCCGTCCAGCTGCATTACGACGCGTTCCGACAAAATGGGCGCGACGCGATGCACGCCCAGCTCGACGGATTTTTGGATGATGCTCTCGATGATTTTGCCCTTGGGCAGCGCCTGCAACAAAGTGATTTGACAGAGTGGCGCGGGGACGAAGTTTTTCAGCGACACGGAAAGGGTTACGGCGTCGCGCGAGCAGTTTTCAACCGTGCAGAGAAATTCATTTCCCACCCCGTCCAGAACCGCGACGAGTTCTCCGTATTTCATGCGAAGGGCTTTCAGCGCGTGATGTGCCTCGCGCCCGTCCAGCCGGAGCGTTTCTCCGGCGCAGTTTTTGGGCGGCAGATAAAACCGGTGCATGGCCTACTTGAAAAACTTTTTCGCCTTCTCAAAAAAACCGTGCGCGATGGGCGTTTCCTGGCCGTCCAGCAATCCGGCGAACTCCTGCAACTTCGCCTTCTGCTCCTGGTTCAAACGCGTGGGCACCTCCACCTGCACGCGGACATGCAGGTCGCCGTGGCCGTAGCCCTGCAGGTTTTTCACGCCGCTGCCTTTCACCCGGAATGTCGTCGCGGGCTGTGTGCCGGCAGGAACTTTGATTGTCGCCCTGCCTTCGAGCGTCGGCACCTCGATTTCCGCGCCCAGCGCGGCCTGGATGAAGCTCACCGGCACCTCGCAAAGCAAATCATCGCCGTCGCGCTGGAAAAATTCGTGCGCCTTGACGTGCAGCATCACATACAAATCGCCCGTCGGCCCGCCGCGAAAACCCGCCTCGCCATTTCCCGTCGAGCGCAGTCGCGAACCCGCGTCCACGCCGGGTGGAATGCGCAGCTTTATTTTTGAACTGCGCTCGCGCTTGCCGTTTCCATGGCAGCTCTTGCACGGCTTCTCCAAAATGCGCCCCGCGCCCTTGCAATGCGGGCATGACTGCGCGATGCTGAAAATACCGCGCGACATGAGCACCTGCCCGCGCCCGCCGCACGTTGCGCACGTTCTCAATTTTGAGCCGGCCTCCGCGCCGGAACCGTCGCACGTCTCGCATCGGTCGAGCTTGGTCACGGAAATTTCCTTTTCACAACCGAGCGCCGCCTCCTCAAGCGTGATTTCCAGATCATAACGCAGATCTTCGCCGCGTTGCGGGGAGGAAGGATCCTGTCCGCCGCCAAAAAGATTTTCAAAAATGCTTCCGCCGCCACCACCGCCGCCGCCGAACACTTCGCGGAAAATATCGAAGGGATCGTGGAAACCGCCCGCGCCACCGCCGCTGCGCGCGCGCTGGCGCGGATCAAACGCCGCGTGGCCGAACTGATCGTAGGCTGCGCGTTTTTGAGGGTCGCTCAACGCCTCGTAAGCCTCGCCGAGTTCCTTGAACTTTTCCTCGGCCTGCTTGTCCCCCGGGTTTTTATCCGGATGATATTTGACGGCAAGACGCCGGTAGGACTTTTTGATTCCCTCGGCGGTTTCCTCGCGGGTGACTTCAAGGATTTCGTAATAGTCGCGCTTTGCCATGGGAAATTTAGCGTTGCAGAATTCGGATTACGGTTTGGCTGCGGGCGCTTTTGCGACAATCACTGCGGCGGGACGCAGCAGCCGGTCGCGCAATTTGTAGCCTTTGCGGATCTGCTGGAAGACATGGCCTTCGGGAATTTCAGCGGTTTCCTGCTGTGAAACAGCCTCGTGCAATGCCGGGTCAAACAATTTTCCCGCCGAGTCAATTTCTTCAAGCCCGCTTTCCAGCAGGACATTTTTGAGCTGCTGCTGGATCATCGCGACGCCCGCCTGCAGCGCGGAAAGCTTTTCGCCCTCCGCATTTTGCGCGGCATTTTGCGCCATCTCAAAATTGTCGAGGATGGGCAGCAGTTTTTGCAGTAGCGAGGCATTGGCGAATTGTGCGGCCTCGGTGCGCTCGCGTGCGGCGCGCTTTTTGAAATTTTCGAAGTCGGCGGCGGTGCGGATCCAGTTATCCTTGTACTCGTCGGCCTTGGCGGCTAGAGCCTGCAATTCAGCCGGTTGCTCCGGCGCGGGGGCGGGTGCAACTTCCGTTTCGTTGGTGTCTGGTTCTTTTTTCTTCATGCTTTTATTCCGTCGCAAAAAATTCAGGGTGACAGGTTATACCTTTTTTAAGAATCCGCAACCGTGTTGAAGCGGCGGCCTATTCGCCGATGAAATGCAGGGCGACGCGGCGTGAGTGGATGCGCGTTCGATGTTCCCATAAATAAATTCCTTGCCATGTGCCGAGGGCGGGCCGTCCGCCCCTGACCGGGATTCCCATGTTCACCGCCGTCAGCGCGGTGCGGATGTGCGCGGGCATGTCGTCCTCGCCTTCCGCCGTGTGGATGAACAGCGGGTCGCCGTCCGGAACGAGCCGCTTGAAAAACGATTCCAAATCCCGCCGCACATCCGGGTCGGCGTTTTCCTGGATCAACAGCGCGGCGGAAGTATGCTGCAAATGCAGCGTGAGCAGCCCCTCGCGAAATTTATTTTCCGCAACCCATTTTTCCACTTCACGGGTGAATTCATATAGCCCGCGCCCGCGCGTGGCGATGACCAGTTCTTGCGAAGCCTGACGGAGCATCTGGATGATTACTGGTTTGCCGGCACGCCCTTGTCGGCGAGCAGTTTTTCCAGGTCGGGATTGCGCGGCTGGCCCTCGTCGAGAGCCTTTTGATAATGGAACCGTGCAAGTTCCGGCGACGGCGGATTGTCGCTGATGTAAATCACGGCGAGATTGTTGTGCGCGGCGCCGTAATTCGGGTTCAGTTCGAGCGCCTTGCGCAACGCCGCCTCCGCCTGTGTGCGCAGACCCTTGTGGCTCAACGTGACGCCGATGTAGTTTTGAATCTCCGCGTTCTGCGGATCCAGTTTCGCCGCGCGGCTCAACGCGTCCAGCGCCTCGTCGAACTTTTGCTGACGGAATTTCAGGTAGCCGAGGATGGACAGGTCGTAGGAATCGTTGGGCGTTTGCGCGAGCGCGGCATTGATGTGGGTTTCGGTGCTGTCGAGCTTGCCTTGTTCCAGTTCGATCGCCGCGAGATTGCCAAGGGCCAGCGCGTTGTTCGGGTCGCGCTGCAGGATTTTCTCATAATCCTCCCCGGCCTTGTCGTATTGTTTGTCGGCAAAATAATTTTCCGCCTCGGCGACGAGCGCCGCCGAGCCGGCGGGCAATTCATTGATGTTTTTGTCCGTCGTGCTGGCATTGGATGCCGGCTGCGGAGCCGGCTGTTTGAGCAGGGCCGTTTCTTCCGGCGTGTATGGTACAGCCTGCGCCTCGTCCGCCGCGATGCGCGCCTGAAGCGTGCCTACTTCAGCGTTCAGTTCGCTGATGCGCGCATCGCTGTCCGGCTGTCTTGGCGACGCGACAGACGCGTTGGTTGCCGGAGACTGCAATTGCCGGACGCGGTTTTCCAGAGCCTGTTTTTCCAGGGTGGCCAGCTGGTTTTCCAACTGCAACGACGTGACCTGCGCCTGCAAATTTGTCAGTTCGGTGTTGGCAACAGGCGTTTCGACCACGCTGGTCGACGCGGCTTCGGAAGCCTGGGCTTGTGTTGCCTTGAGCAGATCGTTTTCCTTCATCAACGATTGTATTTCCGCCTGCGCCTTGGCGAGGTCGTCCGAATTCGCCGCCGCCGGCTGCACCGCCAGCGCCTCCTTGAGCTTCGCCTGAAGCGTGGCGTTGTCCGACTGCAAACCCTGCACCTGCGCGCGAAGCCCGTCTAGCTGCGCGGCGACCTCGGCGGTGAGGCCGTTTGTGGCCGCCGCCGGTTCCGTTTGAGCCGGGGCGTTCGTCGCCACCGGAAACTGCGCGGTCAGTGCGGCGATTTTTTCCGCAAGATCATTCAAACGGTAGCTGACAATGGTCTGGTCCCAGTCCGGGTAAACCTTCTCAAATTTTTGAAGCCCGGATTGCGCCGCGACATACGCATCCAGCGCCTGGCGCGGCTGGCCGGCGGCCAGAAGGGAGTCGCCCTGTTGCATCTCGCCGTAGATGCCGATGTATTGGTTGTCGGGATCCTGCTGCGCACGCGCCCGGGGCAGGGCGATGACGAGCAAAAGAATTGCGACCACGGAAAACAGTTTCATGGTTGCAACGTAGCCGAACACCGGCCGCTTTGCAACGCCGGGCCGCCGGGCCGGTTCAAATAAGACTTGTTGCAGTGGCAGCTTGATTTTCAACCGTGGCGGATTCAACTTGGGCGCAAAACTTCGTATGAGGATGAGTTGGAACAGAATTTTGTCGGCCTCGATTGCCATGATTTATATAGTCACGGCGTTCGCAGCAATTGGCCTGCAAGGCACCTTTACAGTTTTTGGGTTCGTGATTTTGCCGCTGGCCTGTATCTGGTTCGGAGATTTAATGGGCGGCTATACCGGGCCAACGTCCGGCATGGCAATCACTTCCCCGTCACCCGGTTTGATGGTTTGCATTGCCGGCTGGGTGTTGTTGCTCTTACCCGTCATAGTAATGATTTTTGAAGCCGTGTAGGCGTTCTCCCGTTCAGCCTGGCAGATAAATTGAAACCAGACCGTGACATTGCCGCAATTGACCCGCCCATCCCGTTCTGGTAGTTTCCGGCTCGCGTCATGAACACCGCGCTTAACCAGCACGTCTTGGTTTTGAACCGGCTGTGGCAGGCAGTCAATGTCTGCACCGCACGCCGCGCCCTCACCCTCCTGTTTCAAGGCCAGGCCCAGGTCGTTGTCGGCGCCGAGGACGGCTCCTTCCGCACTCTCAACTTTCACGAATGGCGCGATGTCTCCGCCGACGCACCGCACGACGAATCCATCCACGCCATTTCCTTCCGCATCCGCGTGCCGCGCATCATCCTGCTGCTCATGTATGACCGCCTGCCCAAGAAGGAGGTCAAGTTCACGCGCCACAACATCTTTGAGCGCGACAAGAACACCTGCCAGTATTGCGGCGAAGTTTTTGACCGGAAAGATTTGAACCTCGACCACGTCATCCCGCGCGACCGCGGCGGGCCGACCACATGGGAAAACATCGTGTGCTCCTGCATCGAATGCAACACGCACAAGGCCAACCGCACCCCGCAGGAGGCCGCCATGCACCTTGTCCGCAAGCCCAAGCGCCCCAAATGGCGCCCGTTCGTCCAGATCAGCTTCAGCCTCCAAAAGCACGACAGTTGGAAACACTTCATTGACCTCGCCTACTGGAACGTCGAGTTGGGCGAAGACGCCGTTTAGCTGCGGAAGGTGTATTGAAGAAAATGGGACTGCCCGAATGAGTCAGTAGGTACGGCCTGCCCTTATAGTCTGCACAAGCTGCAAGTGCTACAAGTTAAGAAAACCACGAACTACAAAGACAACCCCCATAATTAGAATCAAACTTCCAATCAGAGCAGCCCAAGATCGAGACATCACCGGACCAAGTCCGCATCTTCCCCAGCGGGGCGGTTTGCCGGTAGGGTGAATAGCGTAAACCAAATGATAGCCGCCGATCAGCACACAAACGAACCCGACAAAAAACAGTGCTGTAGGATTTGATGTCATGAAGCCTAAAGTATAAAGCTGAGCCACCGCCGACTCNNACTCGCGGCGTGAACCGCGACAAATGGTATTGGTTCGATAGAATTGTCAGGCGTCTGCATAGTAATTGTCTAAAACTGCCTAAACGGTTCCAGGCTGTCGAACAACTGCAGGTCAACACTGTTTGTAGAACCGTCCAACGCAAGCTCGACGGTGGCCTGAATGTCACCATTCCCATATCCCTGCCGGACAGCCCAAAGCCAGTGACCCGCCACAATCCGTGCAGGCCGGCCATCTGCAAATGGCTGGTGCTGATAAAGTGCGTATGCCTTGTCGTTGGCCAGCCGAATGGCGGCGGTCGTGGCCTGTTCCGAGGTCAGTGTTTCCTTTGTATTGGTTGGCTCTGGCACAGTGCCATCAAATCTTACTGGTATCTCAAGCGATGGAACCGGGCCATTCCAATTAAGCGCCTTCGGATCAGCCAAGAAAGTAACAACGTAAACCCATTCTCCTGGAGCAGGCATTATTCGCCGTAATTTAACAGCGTCAAATGGGGACAATCTCCAAGCTTTCATGTCTTCTCGAAGCGCCACGGTGTTGACGAATCTTTCCGCCGCCTGCAATGCCTTGTCTCGCGAAAGCAGTGGGTTGCCTTGGGTGGAGTCATCCCATCGGTCGGTCCGATACGTCCAAGATCCGAGAGTAATATCGCTCCTGGCTTCCATTGTTTTGTGAGCACTCACGCACCCGGCCAAAAAAAACAGGCTGATTGCGCCGCCCCAAACACGAATGCCCAGCTTCATAGTTAACATTGATTAGGCCGCATTGCATGCACGGAGTCATGCACGATTGTTTTCACGATGGCCTCTGCTGGCATGGGGTTATCAAAACTGACGGGTGATTTTCTGTCAAAGGTTTTATTCTCATCCGCATCCGCCCACGTCCCGCAGGGACATCCGACAATAGCCCGGCGTTTCAATGCCGGGGTGTTCGCCCATGGTCACGAGTCCCACCGGGACGGCTGAACGAATGGCAAATCGTTTTCTCCATCGCCATTTCATTGTTGTATGCCCCGGTCGTCCCTTCGGGACTTGGATTGTTTTGTTTTCTTCCCGGCGTTAAAACGCCGGGCTATTTTCTAATGTTGCTTCGGAACGCTCCAATGCCTCCGGCTTATTGTGATTCGTCGCCCATCAACTTCGCCGCCCTCGCGTCCTTCGCGCGACAAAAAAAGAGCGGCCCCCGTTTTCCGTCTTCGTCTTTGACTTCGACGCGACGGGCCGGAGGCCGCTTTGATTTTGCCCTGATTTGTTTTCTAACCGGCAAACGTCACCGTCACGATGTCGCTCGGAGTCCCGAGCTGCTCGTCCCCCCACAGGCCGAACGCCTGGTATTCCCGCACCTCGGATTGTCCGGGCACGGCCAGCGGCGTGTGGTCGTCGTAGGGCGAGTTGGTGTCGCGCGAGACGAACTTCCATCCCATCGTGCCCTTGATGCGCACGTAGAGGACGATGCCGTCCGCGCCGTTTTTCTTGAACTTGAAGCGCACATAGCCGCTGTATACCTTGGCGGTGAACTGTGCCTGATACGTTTCGGGATTGAACGGCGTGTCGGTGCCGACAATCTCCAGTTCCTTGGCGATGGCATCCGTCATGCCATCGGCCACCTTCCATTTGGCAATCTCGCCGCGCAGGCCGGCGAAGCTGATGTTGGATTGTGTCGCCTTTTGTTGGTTGGCGGTTTTCAAGGCGGTTTTTGCCGCGTGGCGAGCTTACGCCTCGGGGTGGACACTTCACCCCGTGGGGTGGCGGGCAGAACCCGTGGGGTGGACACTTTACCCCGGANNGCGAGTTTACCCCGAGGGGTGGACGGAAGAATCCCGGGGTTATGCCGCGCTCGCCGAATCTTATTTGGTGCCGTCCCGCCATTATTCCGGCGGCACCGGGGAGCGGACGCCCCGCTCCGGGGGGTTATCCTCCATGCGCCGCCCGTGCATTCAAAGTGAATGACTTCTCTGCATCTTGAGGCACGCTTTTGCCTTCGAGATAGTCAATTGACTGGTTGTAGAGCCAGATTTGCTCGTTCGTGGTCACAGACGCTCCATGATGCCCAAAATTGAAAGTTGAACCGCCGCTGTCTCGTGGCGTAGAAGGGCAGGTGTGCTTTCCGTTTCACAATTTCGACTTTATCACTGCGAAACGATTTGTCCAGCGGCGCGCCTCGCAACGTCTGGCGCCAAATGCCACAGGTTTCGGCGGCTGGTTGGAATGCCCTTTATTTCTTTTCGTAAACAATCTCTTTGTTGGTGATTTCTTGGGAATCAAAAATCTGTTTGCAATCTTCTTCGATTGTCATCTGCATCGTCTCTCCGTCGTCAGCAGTCTTTTGGACGGTGCAGGACTTGATATAATCGCCAAAAAAACTTGTCCCTCTTTCGCTGATGTTATGTTTGTATTCCGTTCCATTTTGAACAAGTACGCAGGAGCCGGAAATGGATTTCATGTCCTCAGTCCCCATCACCGTTATGCTCAAGGCTTTTGACTTGGTGACCGGCCCCGGAATCTTTTCCTCCACATTGCAGGACAGATAGTAGGCATCGCCGCTTTTGCCATAGGGAAGCTGCGCGGCGTTTCCTTTGGGTGTGAATTCCACAACAATCCAGCCGGTGACTGCCACGCTGGGCCTGTAACGAATGCCGTTCACCACGTTGGTCGCTTGAAAATCGTCAGGCAGGGGAGCCAGCTTCACTGCGGTCCATTCATGATTTGTCATGTCGGCAGCCATTTTGCCCATCATTGTCTTAAAGTTGTCGGACACACCCTGCCAGTTAAACAGCCCAATCAAGGCACTGGCATCTTTTGCTTTCAGCGCCGATTCAACCTCGGCGCGCAACTGTTCTGCGGAAGCCGGAGGGTCTTTGGCAAATGCCGATGTCAGGCCGGAGCCGATTAACAGTAAACTTAAACAGACGATGGCTTTGTATTTCATAGGGGTTTGCTTTCTGAAGGTTCAAAGCTGTGCCACGTCGCGAAGGAGTGCAAGCGTGAAATCGTGACGGTTTATTTTCCGCGCCGTCCAGGAGTTAAAGAGTGCCGCGACAGGCCGCCGCGAAATATCCAGCGTGTGAGCAAAACCCCGCAAACCACCCCGGCCAGCAGCACCGGCATGATCAAGACGGACGCCGTGTCACTCGCACTGGCGTGCAAATGGTTGAGCGATTGAACCAGCTTTGTGAATGTGTCTTGATCCATGCGTGGGTCACCTCGCGCCGCCTGCCGCCAGCGCAATGGTGGCGCTCTTCAATCCCGGCGCGGTGGCGGTGAGCAAAATGTTTCCATCCGGTGCAGCCGCCTTCACAAACGCGACGCAGCGCCCCTGATACGCGTGGCGTTCGGCGGCCTGAAACGGTTCGTGGCTGGTGTTGTCCGCGTTGTCCACGGCGGCGATGGCTCCCGCGCCGGAAATGGCGAAGGATATCAAATGGTCCGCGCCGGGAACCGGCACGCCGTTGGCGTCCGCCACTGTGGCGGTGACTTCGCAGACGCCGTCCCAATTGTCCGCGATTTTGGTTTTGTCGGATGACAGGACGATTTCCGCCGGTGCGCCTGCGGTTTGCAGTTCGTCCGTCACGGCACGACCGTCTTGATTTTCATTTCTGCCGACGGCCTTCAGGATTCCCGGTTCAAAGGGCACGGTCCAGGTTCGCGGCGAGGCGTCGGGGTTG
The DNA here is from genome assembly GCA_003133815.1 of Limisphaerales bacterium. Taxonomy (GTDB): domain Bacteria; phylum Verrucomicrobiota; class Verrucomicrobiia; order Limisphaerales; family UBA11358; genus UBA11358. Next base: position 14,175 of record PKZR01000224.1, read on the forward strand.
ATTTCCTTGGCACCGAGAGATTTGCCGTTCAGGAACAATTCCACCTGTTTGCAGTTGGAATAAACCTCCACATTCTCGTCGTGCGGGGCGGAATTATCCGGCGTCCAGTCGGCGAGCAGTTGCGGCCGGCTTTGGACGTGGGTCTGGGCTTCGCCTCGCGAAACGCGGCGTTCGATGCTCACCATGGGGGCGTCGCTCCACCAGCTCTGGCGCTCGTAACCGGCGGGCTTGATCCTGCCGGTGCGGTCCAAAAAGCCGGAGGCGCTGGCCACCGTGGGCCAGGCGCGGGATTCGCCCAGGTAATCCACGCCCGTCCAGATGAACTGCCCCGAGTAAGGTGCGTTGTCGCGAAGCGCCAGCCACGTGGCGCGGTCGCTGCGGTTTTCCGTGCCGATGATTTTGCGCGTGGGCTTCTGCTGGTGTGCGGCGAGGATTTCGTTCTCGCGATAGTTCTGGCCTACGACGTCGAGCATATCCGCGAGCCCGTCGTTGTAATCGTGGCTGGCGTTTGGGCGGAACAGCGCCTGCGTGACGGGCCGTGTCGGGTCGTTGGTGTGAAACACTTCGATGAGGCCGGCGAGAATTCCCTTCGACAATTCTGCGTTGGGCGTGTCGTGGATTTCATTACCGGCGCTGTAAAGGATGATGGAAGGGTGGTTGCGGTCGCGGCGCACGGTGTCGGCGGTGTCAATTTTCGACCAGTTGTTGAAATAGAGGTGATAGTCGGAGAGCTTCTGCCCGTCCAAGCCGGGTTTGCCGACCGTCCAGCAGTCGAACATTTCGTCCATCACGAGGAAGCCCATGCGGTCGCACAAGTCCAGGAAATCCGGCGCGGTGGGATTGTGCGCGGTGCGGATGGCGTTCACGCCGAGCGATTTCAAGGTCTTCAGCCGCGATTCCCAGACCGAAACCGGAACAGCCATGCCGAAAGCGCTGCCGTCCTCGTGCAACGCCGCGCCCTTGATCTTGAAATTTTTCCCGTTCAGCCAGAAGCCGGTGTCGGCGTCGAAATGAAATTCCCGGATGCCGAATGAAACAGTGTCCTTGTCAAACGTTGAACCCCAGTTTGTAGAAGTTGAATTTTCTGCCGGAGCAACGGCATCTGGTTCAATTGGCGGTCCGCAAACTTCCACGCGCGCTTGATAAAGAACCGGATGTTCCAAATCCCAGCGCTGCGGATTTTTTAAAAAAATATCCTGTGCGAAAAGCGCGGAAGCAAAATTGGAAACGGTTTGCAGCGGCGTTTGCGCGGTCCCTACAATTTTCCCGTCGGGATCAAGCATGGAGATTTTCAGAAAGACTTCGCACGGCCCGCTGGATTCGTTGGTAACGGTGACTTGTGCATGAATGGTCGCCTGGGCTTCGGTGACTTGCGGTGTTGAAATAAAAATTCCCGATTGTCCGATGAAAACATGGGTGGTTCGCACCAGCCGCACGTGTCGGTAAATCCCCGCGCCGCAATAAAAGCGCGACGCCGGCTGCACGGAATTGTCGCAACGGACGGCGATGACGTTGTCGCCGCCGAAATTGAGGTGGCCGGTCAGTTCATAATTCAAGCCGACATAGCCGAACGGCCGGTGGCCGAGATGGAAGCCGTTGATCCACACGTCGCTGTTCGCCATCACGCCGTCGAACTCCACGGCATAGCACGCGTTTGGAAAATCAGTTGGCAGTGTGAAATGTTTGCGATACCAGCCGACGCCCGCCGGCAGAAACGCATCCGAGCCGCTGGTCTTGTTCGTCTCTGAAAAGGGACCCTCGATGCTCCAGTCGTGCGGCACGTCGAGCTTGCGCCATGCGGAATCGTCGAATTGATTTTGCTCCGCGTTGATCGCGTCGGCCTTCAGGAAAAGCCAGTCCGCATCGAAGGAGGTTGTGGTGCGGGCGCCGGTTGAAGAATCATTCCCCGCCATCGCGGAAATGGCGGTCAAAACAACGGCGGACCAAAACAGCAGGATGACTTGCTTCATAATTTTTACTTTCGCAAACAGCAGACAAGCGCCTTTGCACGGGTGTTCAGTTGAGACCAGACTCGATCTAACGCTCCAAAGTTACAGCCATCAGACCGATGACCACTTCGTTGGCAAGCGTCCGAACGGTCAAAGATTTCAATTCCTTTGTCGTGTTGAGCGGCAAGTCCAGAACCGTCGCGGCACCGCCGGGAACTTTTCGGCCTTTGCCCTTGAAGCTCGCCATGTCGAGAAGGCGGATGTTTCCAGTCCGCAAATCCACGCGCGGCGGAATCGGGCCTTCGCGACGGAAGGCAAAATCATCAATGAAATAATCCTGGTCAATCGGCCACCAGTTTGTCGGATTGCGCAAAATCAGTTTCTCGGTCGAGCCGTCGGCATAAGTCACTACGACTTCACCGTTGTCAAACTGGCTTTGCAGCGCGCCTGTCGAGCCGGCCATCATCAAAAACGCGTGCGACGATTTTCCCGACAACGGCACGGAAACTTCGCGCGGATAATTGTCCCATTGCGATGTGTAAATAATGTTCTTCGCGTCAACTGCGCCGGGTGTTGAGAAAGTAATTCCGTCCGGCATGGTGACTTTGCCATTATTTTGGGCGGCAAGCGAGCGCAGGCCGGAATCGTCCACGTCAAAGCTGGCGTTCGGCTCGCACCAGCCGCCGATGCCATGGTCGGGCGAAGCCAGCGACGCAAACGGCGAGCGAGGCGAGCGATATTCATTGCGGAAAATCTGCGTAACCTTGTCGTTGAAAAGTGGCGAGATGTCAACGGCTTCAAATTTTTCGTCCGCAGGAATCATTTTATTCCAGTCAAACGCCTCAACTTTTTCCGGAGTGACGGGTGCAACTTCCGTCCCAGTCTTCTCTGCGGGAACTTCACCTTTCCAGTTCAAGACGACTTCAAATTTTTCCGCCGCCGGACTGACGACTTCGATCCGTCGCACTCCAAACTCGTCTTCAACCCAGTTCCATTTTGCAGCCTGACCGTTGATGGTGACATCGGGTTCGGTTCGCAGCGCGGCGATTTGCAGGTCCAATTCCATCGGTTTGGGAAATCTCGGTTCAATGAGATAAGTTTCCGTCAGGCCGTCGCGGCGGAATTCAAAATTGAAATCGGGATGATGAATGCTTGCGTGATCCCATTTCGCCGGGAATCCCGGGATAATTTTCAGTTTGCCCGCGAGCGCGTCCGGCTTGATTCCAAAAAGCCCCTCGACGAGCGCGCGAGAATTGACGCCGATGGCGTCGCAAAAATCGCGTTGCGCCTCGCCTCGCGCCATGTCCTGCGACATCATGCAGCCGAAATTTCCAGGACACAAACCGAGAAAACCGGAGTCGAGCAGTCCGCCCTTGAAAAGTTGGAATGCGGTCTCCGGCCGGTTCGCCAGCCAGAAGCCGAGCGCAGTGTGCGCGTTCTCGGCCATCACGACGTTGTTGAGCGACCATTGATACGGCATCCAGCACGTCTCCGGCAGCACGAAAAGATTTTCGTCCGGCACATTCGCGCCACGAATCGGAATGTGCGCGATGTTGTTGTCAATCCAGCGCGACATCTGCCACGCCTGATCCGGCGTCGGCACGTCGGAATCAATCGTGTGGTAAAACGTCCAGAGGCCGGAGTTCGGATGCACGAGTTGCAGGCCGAGCAAATCCTTGTTCT
>PKZR01000029.1 GCA_003133815.1 Limisphaerales bacterium
GGCCGGCGCGGTTAAATCGGTTGCCCTGGACTATCAGAGTGCCGGACGGCTCAACGCCTGCCAGCGCCTTGAGAGCGTTGCGCTTTGCAATCTTGAGCGCGACGGCAAGTTGCGCGGCGGAATAAAAACCGTTGCCGGTTTGTTGGGGTGCTATGTTTTCGCGCGAGGTCATTTTTTGTATCAGCCGGAATTCGGCGAAGTTTCGGACGGCTCCCCCTGGCCGCTTTCCGGTAGCACCCGGAAAACAGCTTGCCCCGCAGCACCAAGGAGAGCCGCCCTAAAATGTTTCTGGAAAGGATAGGTTTGGCGCAACTGCGCGCCGATCTGCGCACACTGTTTGCAAACTTCAACCGGGGCCAGCAGCCGGATGCCATGCGAGTTGAATTTGATTTGCGCTTTCAACTGAATTTTCAGGAAAACCAAATCTTGATTCACCAGGCTGAATTTCTCGCCCAGGATTTTGGCAACCACCGGCAAGACGACTTTCGCGCCGATTGGCAGCGTGCCAAGAACGCGGGCCAGTCGGGCCGGATCAGAATGGCCGGAATGGCAAATCGGGCAGTGCAAAGCATCACCCGTTGAAAATTCTGCCCACTGCAACGCCCTGAAGCCGCCTTGCAAAGAAGATTGCGCGGAATCCGTGTGTTGAGACGCTGGCGATTCCGGCACGCTAGAAACGAATCCACGGACGCCGGACACCGCCAAGGTCAAAAGTCGCGAGAATGAGCGTTTTTCGCCCTTGTCAGCTTGAACTTTCATTTCAACGCTCATTCTCGCTTGTTTGTTCGGGTTGCTCAGTCGAAACGGACTGTCAACGAATTTAGCCGGTTCGTCACCAGCGACGGCGTGAGTGTCACGGCAGCCGGCCTTCCCGCGACGCCTACAAAAATCGCGTCGCCGGTGGCGAAGTTGGTCGTGGCACCAACCGGCAGCGGGACAGCCGTTCCCATTTGATAAACGCTGTCGCCGATGGCCGTGGCCGCGCCCCAGCCGCCAGATGCAAGCGTGAGCAGGTTTGATCCGCCGCTTTGCGTGTAACTCGACAGCACGGCGGAATAACAGACGCCATTGAGCTTTTGCAGGACTAGCGTGCTGCCGTTGCTCAAGCCGTTCGTGGCGTTGACCACTTGCGATGTGCCGCTCGATACAAGGTTTGTCCCGGCGATGACATACGCGCCCTGCCCAGCCGTGAAGGATAACACGGCAGAGTTTGAATCGCTCTGCCAGTTCGCCGTGACGACGCGCGGCGTGAGGACTGGATCGGCAGGAATGATGATTGTTGCAGGGGATGCAGCCGTGCCGCTGGCCGGCCCCAAGGTTTGATAATTCGGCAGCGCGGCGACGGCTGACACGGCCAGCGCGGCGGTTGCGAGGGTGAGAAGAATTTTATTTTTCATGTTCGTGATTTGCTTAATTTTCGATTTTGTTTTCAAAACCCGCTCCGCCTTGGCGTCGCGCGGAGCGGGATGATTTTTAATTCACGTCATTGTTTAGCTTGCGGCGGTGACAAGAGTTGCCATCGCGTCAACGGCCATCGCTTCCACGTCAATGCGTTCCAAGGCGCGCATCGCGATTTCATCCGTCGCGAAGAACACTTCGCGGCTGACTTCAATGCGCGGCGTGCCGCGTTCGGCGAGATACCAGTAGGACAGATCGCCGAAGAACGCCAAAGGCTGACTCGGCGCGGCAGTCGTCTGGTAAGTCTGGCCAACACCGATCCAGCGCACCGGCCAGCCGTCAAACATCGGCACTCCGTTGACGTATTCAAACACCACGAAGTTCGGGTATTGGTTGAATCCGCGCAGGACGGGTTCCCATGTCGGTGAAAGATAGTAAGCCGCGCTCACTTTCCCATTGGCCGACATATTGCCAAGAATGGCCGCGCTGACTTTTGTTCGCAGGGTGCGAAAATCATTCAGCGTTGCATCGCTCGGTTTGGTTTTATCGTCGGCAAGCTGCAACTGATAAGCGGTGTTTGCCGCGCAGTAAGTTGCCACGCCCGTCATATTCGCGTAGGTAGCAGTGCCGTCACCGAGGAATAGCGTCTTATCTTCGAGTTTCGCGAACTGGCGGGCGATGTAGCGCGCCAGAAATTGACCAATCGGAATGAAGGTGTCTTCCTCGATCTCGTAAGGGATGCGGATGATGCCGCCGCCTTTGTTGGCCGTGAACGTCACCAGTTCGGCCTGCACTTCTTTTTGCGGCACGCTCTGGCTCTGGCCAGCAGTGCCAACGCCGAGATAGCCGAAGTCGTCTTCGCCGGCTTTCAGGCGCGGCAATTTCACGAGGCCGCTGCCGAGCGGAAACACCGTGGCGAAACGGCGAGCGGTGCCATAGGCAAACACCAGTTCAACGATCTGCGGCATGTAGATCGTCGGCAGCGGAATATCCGACGTGCTGATTGCACCGCCGGAACGCTGCTCGATCCCAAGGTTTGAAGCCGCAAGAGTGATTAAACTTTTCCGTTTGTTCGTGTCTGGAACCATCCGTTCCAAGCCATTTTCAAGCCGCGAACAATCCAGGATGAAAACCGACGTTAGCGCCTTTGCGCAATCATCAGTGACATACGGAATATCGCCCTGCCAGCGAACACCGTTTCCAGCTATTCCAAGAGCGGATTTGGCCATTTTTCGGACTTGGCCCTGCAAATTGTCGAAGAGTTTTTCGAGACCCTTTATTTTTTCAGGCATCCCGGCGATGTCCACTTTTTTAATGTCGGACATGAGTTCTTCAAACTCCCTGGCCTGATCCGGTGATATGCCGGCCACAAACAAAGCGGACGTGCGCCGCTTGCTCATTGCGATTTGGGACAACTGCCAGCAGCCGATGACGAAGAATGCGGCTGCGCCGGGCAGCAGAATGACGGACAACAACACGACAGCGATCAGCGCAGTCGTGTGTTTATATTTTTTAAGAAACGATTTCATTTTAATAATTTAGTTTGTTTGGTTTGGTGCCGGTAGCTCACGCCAGCGGTTTTGCATCGCGACGCACATACGCCGAAATGTTTTTGAGCCAGTGCATCCAATGCGCGCCAACGAAATCAACCACCAGCGCGCCGGTGTGCGGTTGATTCCTGCCTGTCTTGTTTGCGATACCGCACGGCACTTGCGGGGCATACTGACGAACCACGCCCCGCGACGTTGATTGCGCCTTTGTTTTTGTGCTGTGCGAAAATGTTTTCATGCTTCGGTGTCGGCGTCGGTGTTGACCAGTTCCGCCGTGGCCGGATACCAGACGCGCAATTCGTGCGCCGTCTCGGCATGATAAAGAGTTGTAACGGCCAGCAGGCCGCGCGCATCCAGGGCGTCTTTGACGCGCTGCATGGCCTTGCCTAGATCGGCAGACGCGACGTGGAAGAAATGCCACTGCGCGCCGAGCGGGAAAAAACTGGAATCGAATTGCCCGGTCTGGATGGACTGCAATTCCCGCTCAAGATCGCGCTCTATTCCGGCGTGTTTCCAGATTGGCGAATCATTGCCGGCCTGAAAACGGACAATCAGAACTTCCAGGCCAAGCGCGGTGAGAATCAGAAAAAATTCCAGCGTGAGATTTTCAGCCGCCGCCAGTTCAATTGGCGGTGCAGTTTTGCGGTTCGGGAATGGAATTGCAGCGGCGCTCATTGTCAGTGTAAATCCGTGTTAGAGGAGTTTCGATTACTTGCCTTCCATAATTCATCAACCTGCCTTTGTAATTCAGCCGCCTGCGCAGGCGTGAACTGGCTCAATGCCGATGTCAGTCGCGAAACCTGATTCATAAAAAGGCCGATATTGTTAGCGCCATTTTCGATGATCTGCGCTGCCGTTTGGAGATCAACGGTGTGTCCGGCAATTTTCGAGGCGTCGGCTATCAGCTTCTTTTTATCAGCATCCGAAGCCCCGCCAAGATTTTCGGCAGTGGCCCGGTCTTGCACCAAGGACGCATTGGCCTTGTCCAAACCTAAATCTTGACGCGCGCCAGTTTCCTTGACGACGTTCGTCGCGGACATTTCCGTGATTTTGTCCTGCAACGACTTTACGTCATCGCGGGATTTTTGAAGTGCGGTTCGGGCCGCTTCCAAATCTGATTTGGCGTTGCCTTCGTTTATATCAACGTCAGCCTGATTTTTTCTGGCATTGGCAACATCCAATTTTCCGCCCGCAATCGTTGCCTGCGCGTTTTCGTAGTTGGACAAATTTTCGTAAGCCGCCGCGCTTGATCCCATTTGCTTCAACGCCGCGAATCCAGCGCCAACGTCGCCGGTATGCTCTCCAATCGCGTCCTGAAGCGATTTTGGAAGCATTGAAAAGATTCCCGACCCGATGAATCCAGGCTCGGAAATCTTGGTCATAAAATCCGACATTTCGGCCAGCTTCGCGGTGCCGGCTTCACTGCCTTCCATTTTTTTGAACACGGCCTGCATCTCATTGCCAGCCGTCAGAAAATTAAAAGCTGCCTTGAGTTTCTGAATGCTCTCGTCAGTGACCCCCGTTTTTTCAAGATCACCGACAGCTTTCGTCCCACGGGAAATTTCATCCTGGCCACGTTGCATCCGGTCTTCGTTTTCAACTTTGCCCTGGACTGCAACCTTGTATTTTTCGGCGGCGGCGGCTTCATCCTTCTCGCCGTTTTCAACGGCGATGTGTTTTGCGTAAGCCTGTTGCTGAAGAAGCCGCATTTCAATCGCGTCTTGCGCCATCATCCGCAGCGTTTTTGCCTCATCAAAAGCGATGTCCAAATCTTCCTTGGCCTTGAGCGCGGCGGCGTGGCTCAATACCCCGCGCCGTTCCATGGAGTCAATTTCGGATTCGGCAATGCTTTTGCGCTTGGAAGCCGTTCCATCATCCGCCGCGATTGCCGTTTTTAAGATCGCCTGAGCAAGCCGCTCTGCCTTATCAATCGCGTTTTGTGTGTCGCGCGCAAAGTTGTGTTGAAATTCAGCGTCGGCAACATCTGCCTTTTCCAGTGCGTCGCGAACCTTGTCAATGCCCTTGGCGCGATCCTGATCGGTGGATTCCAACTCTTTGCCAATCGCGGCGGATTCCTCGTTTTCCTTGTTGATTTTTTCGACTGCCGACCGAAGCATTTCAATTCCGGCAATCAAAAGGAAAACGCCGCCGGCACCCTTCTCAACCCCTGCCCGCATCAATTCCGCCGCGCCCGGAATCCCATGGCCGAGCTGGCTGGTTAGGACGCGCAACTCCCTGTTTGAGATATGGGTTTTCTCGCCGATCTCTTCCATCCCAGCGCCGACCTTTTTTAGCCCCTGAAGATTTTCAGGGATTGCGGCCATGGAATCGGCAGCGGCCTTGGCACCAGCGCCATCGAAAGTTGTTTTAATGGCGATGTTAAGGCCGGCGTCGCTGTCGTTATCAAGTAAGATTTGCGGCATAAATTATTTCGGTTTGCGCCCGGAGTGACCGCGTTTGTTTTCCAGCAATCCAGCAATGCCACGCTTTAAAAAGCTGGCTGCCCAGCGCCGCAAAGAATTTGGATTTGTGTGGCAGGCA
>PKZR01000304.1 GCA_003133815.1 Limisphaerales bacterium
TCGGGCCACTTCATCCGTTCGGACGTGAGATGAAGCCAGTGGATTTTTTCCAGTCTGCCCCGCCCCAGTTGCCGCCCCATCCAGAAGGCGCAAATGCCACCCAAAAAACAAGCCGCCGTCCCTGCCACCACAGGTTGCCACAGTGAATCCGCAGTTTTTCCCAAAACAAATCCGGCTCCCAAAAGAATCGTTTCGCCCGGCAGCGGCACGCCGAGGTTATTCAAAAACGCGACGATGAAAACCAGAACATACCCATAATGCGGAATGTGGGGCAGTAAAGTATGCAACCAGTGGAGCATATTCACCGCCCTTTATTGCTGGCTGATCGCATGAGCGGCTCAAAGTGTTTGAGCCAGATGAATCCCCAAGCAAGTCCTCCCAGAGAGGCCATTCCGCGTTGAGTAAAGTCTGGATTTTTGGCGGCCAGCCGCCCGGCATCGAATTTGTTTGAAGTTGTTTGGATCACGAATTTTTTTGTGCCCTCGGCACGGTCATGGCTATTGTCATCACCCATGGCATCCAGATGTTTTTACGTCGCCAGACGCGGATATAATCTGGCTCCGACCAGAACCAGAACTGTGGTGGTCACCAGAATGACTAGGTAGTCAAAACTCAAACCGAACGTGCTCGTGCTGTCGGCCAACATGCAGGTGCGCAGCGCATCCACGACGTAAGTCAATGGATTGAGATGGGAAACCATTTTCAGCCAACCGGGCATCATGTCGGTCGGATAAATCGCGTTGCTGGCGAAGAAAAGCGGCATGGTCAGCACCTGGCCGACGCCCATGAAGCGTTCGCGTGTTTTCACGAAGCATGCGATGACCAGCGAGAACGTCGAAAACAGCGTCGCGGCCAGGATGATGATGACCAGCACGTTCAGCAGCGCGAGCGGACTCCAATTCAACTTTACCCCGAGCAGCAGCGAGAGACCGTAAACGATCACCCCTTGGGAGAGGGTGCGGATGCCGGCGGAAAACCCTTTGCCGAGCACCAATGCCGCGCGCGGGGTCGGGCTGGCGAGAAATTTCTGCACGATGCCCAAGTCGCGTTCCCAGATGACATTGATGCCGTAAAAGATGGCCACGAACAAAACACTTTGCGCAAGAATACCGGGTGCGATGAAATCCAGATAGGGGATGTTGCCGGTGTGCATCGCTCCGTTGCGCGCGAACACCTGCCCAAAGATGAGCAGCCACAGCGCGGGTTGCAGGGCGCGGGTGACGAGTTCCGTGAAATCGTGGCGCAGCTTGCGCAGCTCAAATTCAGTGATGACAAATGTCTTCTCAACAAAGCTGGTCAAAGGATGGATGAATGTTGCCGTCATTGATTATCCCAGCCGCTCGGCCGTGGCGCGCTCGGCGGAGACGGCGCGGAAGTTGTTGCCGGTATCCAGCGCGCTGCCGGCATAGTGGACAAAGACATCGTTCAGCGTGTGACCCGGCCCCAGCGAGGCTTCCAGTTCCTGGCAAGTGCCCAGCGCATCCAGCTTGCCCAGGTGCATGATCGCGATGCGGTCACAATGGCTTTCCGCCTCTTCCAGATAATGCGTGGTGAAAAAAAGCGTCGTGCCGTAGTTGGCGCGCATATCCACCAGATGTTTCCAGACCGCGTCGCGCGCAATTGGATCCAGCCCAACCGTCGGCTCGTCGAGGAAAAGCACCTTGGGCCGGTGCAACGTGGACTGCGCGATTTCCAGGCGACGGACCATGCCGCCGGAATATTCAGCAACCAACCGTTTCGCGTCGGCCGTGAGGTTCATGAATTCCAACGCCTCAGCGATGCGTGCCTGCTGTTCGCGGTGCGGTAGATCATAGAGTTTGGCGAAGATGAGTAGGTTCTCGTAGCCGGTGAGCGAACCATCCACGGAAACCGCCTGTGGCACATATCCGATGGCACGACGCACGCCAACCGCCTGCGTGGTGATGGAGAAACCGGCCACGCGCGCCCCGCCCGACGTGGGTGGCAACAGCGTGGTGAGCATCTTGATCGTGGTGGTCTTGCCCGCCCCGTTGGAACCAAGCAGGCCGAAAACCTCGCCGGCATTGACCGAAAGTGTCAGGGAATCCACTGCTGTGAACGCTCCGAATCGGCGGGTCAGGTTTTTGATTTCAAGAACAACTTCGGCCACAGCCAAAGTTGTCGCTTTTTTCCGGCGCGAACAATGGGGTGAACACCCCACACAAAATCAAGACCAATAGAAATCTGTCATCCCGGCGGATGACCACGAGATTTACTTTCCACCGAGTGAAGTTTTTGGCGAAGGCAGATGGATGGTCCGACCCGCCACCATGAATTCGCCTTCGCCCCGATGATGAATTGTCCGGGGCTTTTTCCGCGTTGGGTCAACCCACGCCTTAACGACTTCGAGGACAAAGAAATTGTATTTCGTCACCAGGTTCATATCCACGACCTTGCATTCCAAGCTGGCGTAACATTCTGTAATGAGCGGAGCCTTAACCAATTTAGCAACCACTGGTGTAAGTCCAAATGTTTTAAATTTGGCCACATCGCTACCAGAAGTATTTCCGCAAGCCACGACTATTTTCACCAGCTTCACCGTCGGAATGTTAATCACACATTCTTTAGTCGTCTTCAAAGTGGCAAACGAGTAGTCACTGTTGCTGACCACGCAGCCCACGAGCGGCGGCGTGAACTCCATCATGAGGTGCCAAGACATGGGCATGACGTTTGCCCGCCCAGCGCGAAGAGTGGTAAGCAGCACGACCGGGCCAGGTTCGAGCAACCGATAGACTTCCGCCAAGGGAAAGGGGGTTTTCATGGTGGATTAGGTTTTAGATATCGGCAGCGGTTCCGATGTTTGCCGACGGGTTTTGGAAAATCGCCGCGACCAAAATCTAGATAAAGAATACCTGAAAATCACGCCCAGAACAATGAGGATTAAACCTGCAAGCATCAGATAAAGTGGCACCGGCCCCAGCCAGAAGGCGCAAATGCCGCCCAAGAAACAGGCCGCAACTCCGGCCACCACGGGTGGCCACATTGAATCCGTTGTTTTCCCCCAAATAAATCCGGCTCCCAGCAGAATGGTTTCGCCTAGGAATTGTTAACTAACGCAAAGCTTCGATGATGAGGGCAAACAGGATGAAGCCGGCGACGGCGGTCAGCCAGTTTCCGGTCTTTGGTTTTCAGCGAGCGACGAAATTGCTTGCCGCTTTTTTTGACGAGGGCATAATAACCGCCTGATGATTCGAGCCGATACAGGTTCTCTGCAACTTTATGAAACACCGGTTGGACAACCGGTTGTGATGGGTTTTGCACGTTCATTTTCATGGCAAAATCTAGCACAGTTTCAACCGGGTTGCAAGTATGG
>PKZR01000462.1 GCA_003133815.1 Limisphaerales bacterium
CGGGCTGCATCAACATGGTTTGAAAGGCGAATGCGTTTGGCGCAACGGCGGGACCCGGATTGGGACCTGCATTGGTGACGACGAGGTTGAAATCCATGGCATAAATAATTGTGCCGGACAGCGTTGTCAGTGTGACCGGGGCGTAAAATGTCTGGCCGGGCGATGCGATAAAGGCGCTGGACGCCTCGCCCGATGCGAAACCAAAACTGATGGTGTTTGGCACGAAGGAACCGGGCACAAAATCCTGCTGGGCTACCCCGCTCATTGCAAAACCCGATTCCGATCCATAGCCAAGGGCGCGCACTTGGAAAAAAATGTTGGTGCTTCCGTTGAGCGAAAGCGAGACCGTGCCCGTGCCATTTGTGCTGACCACCTGCTGGCTTGCGGGCGCATTGGTCGGGTCGGAGCCATCCAGCGTGTAATAATAGATGACATTTGTCGTGATATCGGAAAGCGTGAACAGGGCGGCGTTGTTTCCAGTAACCGTTGGCGTGGCAACTAGAAAATCAAACGAGGCCGAAGCCACAGAACTGGCTTCACCGACGCCGTTGACATTCGCTGCTTCAACCGTCACGACCCCGTTCGACAATGGCAACGAGGGCAAAGGATTGACATTGGGCGATCCGAACAATTGATTTTCCTCATAAAGCGGAGGCGTGATCCCGTAGTTGGTCACGATGGTCACGGGGGTGTTGTTGGTATATGGTGGAACGGTGATATAAAGGGTGGAAAGCCCGTTGGTGGTAGGGTTAATGGCGATAAGCAGTGGATTGTTGGCAATATACGGATTACCAGGACTGACAGGATGGAGAACGGAGTAGAAGCCGGTCTGGGTGTTCCCTTCGAAATCATACCAGCCAATGATCGGAGCCGACGGAGGCGGTATTGGTACCGTGGCGTTCACTTCCGAGGAATTGGCGCTCAATCCCCCAGCATTTAAGGCTGATACAACATAGTAGTATGTTGTGCCGCTAAGAACGGTTGTGTCGGAATAAGTCGTGCCGGACACGTTGGTGGCAATGGTGGCGTAGGGTCCACCGGTGGATTGGGACCGGCCTATGTTGTAGGTTGCCGCTCCAGCGGAAGCAGACCAACTTAATGTAACCTGTCCAAAAGTTGTGGTTGCCGACAGATTGATGGGTGATGCAGGCGCCGTCAATTGCGGCGTGTACCCCGTGTTCAAAATCCCGCGAATGTCCTTGTAAATGGTATCGGAGTCAAAAACAGTCCCATTAGCCCCTATGGCAATGCCCACCGGTGAGGACAAGGACACATAGTAAGGGCTCGATGTTGAGACCGGGTCAACTGGGAGGCCAAACCAAAGGGTTGCCGCGCTGGAATTCAAGGCGGTGGAAATGGTGCCCGAGTTGTCGCACACCACGATGCGATTGTTGCCGGAGTCAACAATGAGCAACTGGCCGCTGCTCGTCTCGGCCAGATGCGTGGGCCTGTTCAATTTGGCAAATCCAACTCCCCCAAACGTCGTGCCGGGAACCCCGATGATCCCGGTAAACAAGACGGCGTTTGTGGATGGAGGGGTGATGGACCAAATGACATCATTGCCGGCATCACTGACCACTATCGAACCATTTTGAAGCAACGTGATGCCTTGCAGCCGGACATTCGCGTTGGTTATGGTTGCCAAGGTGTTTGACGATCCGGTGTTAAATACTTGAATAGAGTTTGTCTCCGTAACATAAATGCTTCCAAGGGCGCCCAATTTAATGGCGGTTGGCAGCGGCAGGTACATTGCGTTTGTCCCCAGAAAGTTTCCGTATTTGTCAAACTTAAGGATCGAACCGTTGCCGCCTCCCCCCTGATTGAGGACGAATAGGTTGTCGTTGTTATCAACGGCCACATCCACGGGGTTTGTAAGACCGTTGCCGGAATTGAGGAAAACAGTCGTCTGATTGTTGGCCAGGTTCAGGGCGCTGACCGTGTTGTTGGTAGGGTCGGCAACATATAGAACCGTGCTTTCAAAGTTCAAGGCAATGCCAGCCGGAGAGGAATAATAGGACAATGGAACGCTGGAATTGACGGCTGGATAAGTCAGGACAGTGCCAATGAGTCCGCGGATGTCCTCGTAATAAGTTTCCGAGGCAAAAACTTCACCGCCGCTGCCAACAGCAACACCGGATGGAGAGACCATTGGTAGGAACTTGGGACTGGTGTTGGCAACCGGGTCGCCGTTCTGGCCGAACCAGAGCAAGGCGTTGGTTGAGTTCAGCGCATTCGTGATATAACCGGCACTGTTGACATAGACAAGCCGATTATTGCCATAGTCGGCGGCTACGATCAGGTTGCCACCGGCACGTGCCAGTTGATGCGGCTGATTCAACTTGGCAAAGCTAGGTGATCCCAAAGTTGAACCGCTCACGCCCAACTGGCCGGTCAGTTTGGAATAAGTCTTGGTGGTTGGATTTACAACCCAAATCACATGATTGCCGGCGTCGCTGACGGCGATGTTGCCATTATCGAACAAGGCGATTCCTTGCAGCGAAACGTTGGCGTTTGTGATGGTAATCAAATTATTCGTCGCCCCGGAGGGATATACTATGCAGATGCCGCCGGATTGCTGGGCAACAAAAATGGTTCTAAAGCCATCCATCGTGAAGGCGGTGGGATGGTTCAATCCGGTGATGAGAGAGCCGTAGGAATTTCCAATGATATCAAAGACTGAAATCGACCCGTTATTCCCTGCGTTCTGGTTTAACACATAGACATATTGGTTGGTATCCAGCAAAACGGAGGCGGGGTTGGTGATGCCATCCGAAGAGGAGAGGAATGTGGAGGTCGAGTTATTTGCCAAGTCAAGTTCCTCAACGGAGCTGTTGTTGGCGTCGGCAATGAAAAGGGTGGGATCGCCGGAATCGTAGGAACTTGAAACATAAGCAATGCCCGAAGGGTTGTTGAAATAGGGCAGGGTGATGATCGGCGTTGCGT
>PKZR01000273.1 GCA_003133815.1 Limisphaerales bacterium
GGGCCGTCACGGCGGCGGCGCGTTCTCCGGCAAAGATCCGACGAAGGTGGATCGCAGTGCCGCTTACATGGGCCGCTGGGTCGCGAAAAATATTGTCGCTGCGAAACTCGCCGCGAAATGCGAAATCCAATTTGCTTACGCCATTGGTTATCCTGATCCGGTGAGCATCCACGTGGACACGTTCGGCACTTCGACCGTTGATGACGCGAAGATCATCGCGGCGGTGAACAAAGTGTTCAGCTTCCAGCCGGCGGACATCATTGATCAACTCAACTTGCGCCGGCCGATTTACTCCAAGACGACCAATTACGGTCACTTCGGCAAGAGCGACAAAGATTTGACATGGGAGGCGACGAACAAAGTCGAGGCCCTGTTGAAAGCATTTTAACCAAACACAAATATATTATTATGGCAGCAATCAAACTCTCACCCGCCCGCCGCACCGTTGTGAAAACCAACGGCAACGGTGCCGCCAAACCGGACTTCGCCGTCCGCGACCTCTCGCTCGCCGAATGGGGTCGCAAAACGATTCAGGTCTCCGAACACGAGATGCCCGGCTTAATGTCCATCCGCAAAAAATACGGCGCGAGCAAACCGCTCAAGGGCGTGCGCATCACCGGTTCGCTGCACATGACCATCGAGACGGCCATCCTCATCGAGACGCTCGTGGAACTCGGCGCGTCGGTGCGCTGGGCGAGCTGCAACATTTTCTCGACGCAGGATCATGCGGCCGCCGCGATTGCCGCCGCCGGCATTCCGGTGTTCGCGCACAAGGGCGAGACGCTCGAAGAATACTGGGACTTGACGCTCCGCGCGCTCACGCATCCCGGCAACAAAGGTCCGCAGCTCATCGTGGACGACGGCGGCGACGCGACGCTGCTCATCCACAAAGGCTACGAACTCGAAAACGGCGACACCTGGGTCAACACGCCGAGCGGCAACCACGAAGTTGCCGTCATCAAGGCGCTACTGAAGAAAGTTGCCAAGGAACGCCCCGGTTTCTGGCACGAAGTCGTGAAGGATTGGAAAGGCGTTTCCGAAGAAACCACGACCGGCGTTCATCGCTTGTATCAAATGTTGGAGCAGGGAAAACTTTTGGTTCCCGCCATCAACGTCAACGACTCTGTCACCAAGTCCAAGTTCGACAATCTCTACGGCTNNATCAAGCGCGCGACCGACGTGATGGTCGCCGGCAAAGTCGCGGTCGTCTGTGGTTACGGCGACGTGGGCAAAGGCTCGGCGCATTCGCTGCGCGGCTTTGGCGCGCGCGTCATCGTCACGGAAATTGACCCGATCAATGCGCTCCAGGCCGCGATGGAAGGGTTTGAAGTCACGACCATCGAAGACACGCTCGGCATCGCCGATCTTTACGTCACCACGACCGGCAACTGCGACATCATCACCTTCGAGCACATGGCGAAGATGAAAGACCAAGCCATCGTCTGCAACATCGGCCACTTCGACAATGAAATCCAAGTGGAGCGGCTGAACACCACCAAGGGCGTGAAGAAGCTCACCATCAAGCCGCAGGTGGACAAATACACCTTCACCAAGGGCAACAGCATTTACATGCTCGCCGAAGGCCGACTCGTGAATCTCGGTTGCGCCACCGGCCATCCGAGTTTCGTGATGAGCAACAGCTTCACCAATCAGGTGCTTGCGCAGCTCGACTTGTGGAAGAACAAGGACACCGCGAAAATCGGCGTCTATCGCCTGCCCAAGAAACTGGACGAGGAAGTCGCGCGGCTGCACCTCGAAAAAATCGGCGTGAAGCTGACCAAGCTCACCAAGAAGCAAGCCGATTATCTCGGCGTGCCGGTCGAAGGACCTTACAAGCCGGAACATTATCGCTACTGAACAAATTTAAATCTAAAACGCAAAAAGCGAACGGGCAACCGTTCGCTTTTTTATTTCTTCCGCCTGGGCGAACAGTCGAATTTCGCAGTTGTAGTTTCAGCCAATGGTGCTAATTATTTTTGATGAGCAAAAATAATCCGTCAAAGGACGTTTGCAGAATCACGCGCCGCCAGTTCATTCAAACCTCCACCGCGTTGGCGGGCACGGCGCTCCTCTCGCCATGGATGCCGCCAGACGCGCGTGCTGCAACAGGTGCGGCAGCGGTGCGCACCGCTGTGGACCAGATAACGCTGGGCAAGACCGGCATCAAATTGAGCCGGCTCGGTTTCGGCACCGGGAGTGCAAACGGAAGCACCCAGGTCTCCGCCGGCAAGGACGGCTTTACTGATCTCATCCATTACGCCTACGACCAAGGCATCACTTATGTTGACACCGCTGAAGCTTATCATACTTTCGGCTGGATTGGCACTGCCATCAAGGGATTGCCACGAGAAAAGCTTTTCATCCAGTCCAAAGTTGATGGCCAGCCCGAAGATGTGTTGAGAGTGATTGACTCACACCGCAAAACACTCGACACGGATTATATTGACAGCCTGCTCGTCCATTGCATGACGGGCGGTCAATGGACTGACGAATGGAAACGCATCATGGACGCCTTCGATCAGGCCAAGGAAAAGAATTGGATCCGGGCCAAAGGCGTCTCCTGCCACACGCTTCCAGCATTGCGCGCGGCGGTCGCGACGGACTGGACAGAAGTGCATCTTGTGCGCGTGAATCCGCAGGGCAGCTTTACCGACGCCGAGGGTGACGGTTGGGGCAGTACCGGTCACGACATAGCGCCGGTGATTGGGGAAATCAAAAACATGCGCGCCAAGGGCCGTGGCGTCATCGGCATGAAAATCTGCGGCAACGGAACTTTCACCGCCCCCGCCGACCGTGAGAAATCCATCCGGTTTGCCATGAGCTGCAAGGAAATTGACGCAGTGGTCATTGGCTTCAAGAACCGGCAGGAGATTGACGAAGCCATCGAGCGCATCAACCGCGCGTTGAAGGAAGTTTGACTGCAATCGCGGGAGCTTAATCGGCACTTAGCGAATTAAAATCTACACAGTAAAGGCGAACCGGCAAATCCGTTTGCCTTTGGATATGCACTTGAACAATCCAGAATCATCACGGAAGATTTGACCCATGTTTCGCATAGGCATGGATCTTGGCGGCACAAAAATTGAAGGCATAGTTCTGGACGCACAGGGCAAGGAACTTTTCCGCAAACGAATTGCGACTGAGCGAGAATTAGGCTATCGCCACATTCTGAATCGCCTCAAGGAGCTTCACGATGAACTGGCCGGACATATTCCACCGCGCCCATATACATTCGGCATCGGCACGCCGGGCACGATCTCGCCGCGCACTGGGCTGATGAAAAACTCCAACACGACCTGCATGAACGGCCAGCCAGTAAAAGCGGATCTGGAAGATCTTCTCGGGCGAAAAATCGAAATCCAGAACGACGCGAATTGTTTTGCGATGGCCGAGGCGTTGCACGGTGCCGGACGAGGAATAAAACTTGTTTTCGGCGTCATCATGGGCACCGGCTGCGGCGGCGGCGTCGTCCACAACGGCGAAGTCATCATCGGCAGGCAGGCCATTGCGGGCGAATGGGGACACATGAGCATCAACCCGGACGGCCCGTTATGCTATTGCGGCCAGCGCGGCTGCGTGGAAACTTATATCAGCGGCGGCGGATTGCAGAACCGCTACTCGGAGCAGTTTGGCGTGAAAAAAACCTTTCGCGAGATTGAAAGCGATTATCACGAGGGCGAACCGAAAGCCGTCGAGTTCATGAAAATCTTCTTCAGCCACTTCGGCCGCGCCATCTCCAATCTAATTGACGTGCTCGACCCGGACGTAATTGTTCTCGGCGGCGGCGTTTCAAAATTTGACGCAATTTACACCGAAGGCGTCGCGCAAGTTGCCAAATATGTTTTCAGCGATTCACTGGAAACGCCCATTGTTAAACATCAAATCGGCGATTCCGCTGGCGTCATCGGCGCGGCATTGATCGGGATTTGATAATTCACACTCGCTATTTTGCCGCCGTCAGCTTGTAAAGCATCACGCCGTGGGCAGGAATCGTCAGCGGCAAAACTCCGTTCACCGCATCCACGTCGGGCAAATCCATCTGCCGCCACAAATCACGAACGTGCTGTTTGCCGGAGAAACCAATCACCGCGAGCTGGTTGAAATCCAGATTTGCCGGGGTTGCGCCGAGATTGAAAAATCCAAGCGCACGTGCGCCGTCCTCCAGTTCCTTTTCAAAGACGCGCACGTCGCCGTTGGTCAGCACGCACGTCGCGGATTTTCCGAGCGCGTCCTGATCAAGTCCAAGCACTTCGTCGTTGCTCAAAAGATTCAGCGTGAAATCATCGAACTTGGTCATGTCGCAACCGATGAGCAGCGGAGCCGAAAGCAGGCACCAAAGGCTAATGTGTGTGTATTGTTCGTCAGGTGTAAGTCGCGATGGATGCGGCTTGCCCCAACCCACCCGCCCGACGACAAGCATGTCGGGATCGTTCCAATTTCCGGGCTTTGCATAGGGCTCGGCGTTGCCCTGTTTGAAACCGATGCCGCTCATGCTTTTCCAAGTGTCAACGATGTCCCCGGTCGTGCGCCAGCAATTGCCGTTGACCGAACCACCCCATTTCCAAACATCCGCCATGCCATATTGGCAAAGGCTAAAAACGATGTCGCGATTTTGTTCACGAAGAAAATTTCCCATTATTTTGTAAGGATAGACTGCGCCGGCATTGTTCGTTGCTGTTTTGCCCCAAAGCGGAATGTCTTTAGCGCTTGGATCGCCACCGGAAGCGATGGTGCCATAGCTGCACCAATCGTATTTCAAATAATCAAAACCCCAGTTTGCATAGGTCTGCGCGTCCTGTTCCTCGTGCCGCCAGCTCGCCGCGCAGCCACCGCACGTCCATGGGCCCGGCGAAGAATAAAGTCCGGCCTTCAAACCAAGTCCGTGAATATAATCCGCCATGCCTGTCATGTCAGGAAAACGCGAGTTCGGCACGATGTTTCCCTGTGCGTCGCGGAACGGGCCCTGCAACGTGGGGTCTTTTGAGTTGTGATGGTTCTGCCAGTAATCGTCCACGTTGATGTAAGTCCAGCCGTGGTTGATGAGGCCGCTCTTGACCATCGCGTCCGCCGCGCTCTTGACCCGCTCCTCCGTGACCGCGCCAGCGAAACAGTTCCAACTGTTCCAGCCCATCGGCGGCGTCAGCGCAATCTGGTCGCCGACGACAATGCGAAATTTTTTGTACGCCGAGCCAAGTGAATTTTTGGCGTGCAGCGTGACGATGTAAGTGTTTTTGAACGGCCAAATTCTTTTATGCAATTCGCCGGTGATGTGGCCGGTTTGCGGATCCAATTCCAAACCGCTTGGCAGATTGTCTGCGGAAAACACCATCGGACGGTCACCCGACACCGGAATCGTGTAAAGAAACGGCGATCGAGGCCGCACGCCGAAAACGTCCGGGCCGTTGATTCTCGGTGTCGCAGACGCGGGCGGCGTAAGAATATAAGGCGCGACAACGATGTTTGTCGCAGGCACGACAGGTGCGTTTGTGTCATCCGCACGAAGGTTCAATGAGAAACAAAACACGAGCGCAGACAACACATGTAATTTCATCGGATGATTCTGCCGCTGGAATTTTTAGCGTCAAGCTCGCCTGCAAAAAAACTCTCCGCTAATCTTGACCCATGACGAAACTGCTCATCGCCACTCGCAACAGACACAAGATTGAAGAAATTCGAGCCATCCTTGGCGGGCAATTCCAATTCCTCACCCTAGATGATTTTCCAGAAGCACCTTCAGTAATTGAGGACGCGAAAACATTCGCCGGCAACGCTACGAAAAAAGCCGTGGAGCTGGCAAAATGGTTGGGGACAAGACAATCAAAATCCGAGTTTGTTCTCGCCGACGATTCCGGACTGGAAGCAGATGCGCTCGGCGGAATGCCTGGTGTTCATTCTGCCCGGTTTGCTGCCGACGATTCCGCGCGTTCCGGCAACACGCCCGATGCCGACAACAATGCAAAATTATTGCGGCTGCTTAAAAATATTCCAGCGGAAAAACGCACGGCGCGATTTCGTTGTGTAATCGCTTTCGCTCCGGTTTCGCATGTCAAAACCGAAAACCCCTTGCCTGTTTGTTACGAGGAGGAACTGAAGTCACTAACTTTCGACGGCGCTTGTGAAGGTAAAATTATTTTTGCACCTCGCGGAGATGACGGCTTCGGCTACGATCCGCTGTTCGTGCCCGATGGGTTCGAAAAAACTTTTGCGGAACTAGGCGACGAAATAAAAAACAAATTGAGCCATCGCGCCAAAGCGCTGGAAAAACTTAAAAATCATTTCAGCAGGCTGCCAATCTGAAGTTTTTTTCGCAGCAATCCATTGTCAGCGCACATGGCGTAGCGATATTTGCC
The DNA here is from genome assembly GCA_003133815.1 of Limisphaerales bacterium. Lineage (GTDB taxonomy): Bacteria > Verrucomicrobiota > Verrucomicrobiia > Limisphaerales > UBA11358 > UBA11358. Next base: position 6,351 of record PKZR01000273.1, read on the forward strand.
GAGCGCGGGCAGCGTGTAAAATTCACCACCTGCATTTTCCACGAGCAGGCTTCCGGCAGCCACATCCCACAAATTGATCCGCCGCTCGACGTAGGCGTCCAGCCGTCCGCAGGAGACGTAGGCAAGTTCGAGCGCGGCGGAACCCATGATGCGGATTTTTTTCGTGCGCTGCGCCAGCCGGACCAGGTGCGGCATGCTTTTTGCCAGATTTTCTTTGCTCTTGGAAAAACCCATCGCGACGACGGCTTCGTCCACCCTGCCACGCTTGCTGACGCGAACAATTTTTCCGTTCAAGCGCGTCGGGGCGCCTTTGACCGCCGTCCATATTTCATCGGTGAACGGATCGTAAATCACGCCCACAACCGATTTCTGGTTATGTTCCAGCGCGATGGAAACGGCGGCGTGCGGCATCCCGAAAAAATAATTCACCGTGCCGTCAATCGGATCCACCACCCAGCGATAGGCAGCGTTCATGTCGCCCGAGATGCCTTCCTCGCCGAGCACAGGTATATCCGGAAACGCGGCGCGCAGGATTTTTTCGATGAGCGCCTGGCAGCGCACGTCGAGTTCCAGCTTGATGTCATGCGCCTCGGCGGAATTGACGCGCTTGGGCAAATACCAGTTGTCGTGCATGATTTTTCCGGCGGCGCGCGCGGCTTTCACGGCGGCGGCTAGAGATTTATTTAGCGAAATATTTTTCATGCCGGAAAATCAACCTTGTAACGCTGCGAGCGCGGCTTTCGCGTGCTCGCGTTTTGCCTGCCACTCGACGAGGCGTTGCTTGTGCTCTTCCAAAACCGTCGCCGGAACTTTTTGAGCAAAGGCGGGGTTGTTGAGCTTCTGCTCAACCTTGGCGATTTCGGATTCGATTTTCTCCAATTCTTTTGTGAGCCGCGTCTTTTCCCCTGCCACGTCAATCAAACCTTCGAGCGGTAAAAATAGTTCGCCAAGCTCCGTGCGCGCAGTTGGAGTTCCTTTGGCAGGCTGATAATCTACCTTCACTTCCAACGTCTCGGCATTGAGCAAAATTTTCAGGACTTCAATTTCGTTCGATGGAAAACCTCCAGCCGGCTTGAAAATGAATTTCACCTTTTTATTCGACGCGATGTTCCCCACGCGCCGCAAATTGCGGCCTTGCGTGACAAGTTCGTTCCGAGCCTCGATTTGCTTTTCGTCGCTTTCAGTTAAGCCGAAATGCTTTTTAAATTCGTCGTCCAGCGGCAGCGGCCACGGCGCGAACATGATCGTCTTGCCGCCCTGATTCTCCGGCATGTCGGTCGCGTAACCCATGCCGTGCCATAATTCCTCCGTGATGAACGGCAGGAACGGGTGGAACAATCTTAAAGTATGCGAGAGAACAAAATCAATGACCGCAAGCGTATTGGCTTTCCGTTTTTCGTCCGTGCCGAAGAACACGGCTTTGCTTGCCTCGACATACCAGTCGCAATATTCGCTCCAGAAAAAGCGGTAGAGCGCCGCCGTCGCATCGCTGAATTTATATTCGTTCAACGCGATGGTCACTTCGCGGATGGCCGCGTCCAGCTTGAGCAAAATCCATTTGTCATCGCTCGAAAGCAGCGTCGGTTCGATTTCGCCCTGCACTTCAAAGGTAGCGCGGACGTCCCGGCTGCTGCCGGTTTCATTCTCATCTTCGCCCGGCACAGGCGAGACGCCTGCGCTACTTTGACCGACCATCTGGCGGAAACGGCAGGCGTTCCAGAGTTTGTTGCAGAAATTGCGGCCGAGTTCAACGTTCTGTTCATCGAACAAAATATCATGGCCGAGCGGCGCGGCGCGCATCACGCCGAAGCGCAACGCATCCGCGCCGAACTTCGCGATGAGGTCGAGCGGGTCGGGCGAATTGCCGAGGCTCTTGGACATCTTGCGGCCCTGCTTGTCGCGGATGATGCCGGTGAAATAAACATTCTGGAACGGCAGCTCGCCCATGTATTCGTAGCCGGCCATGAACATGCGCGCGACCCAGAAGAAAATGATGTCAGGCCCGGTGACGAGGTCGGTGGTCGGATAAAATT
>PKZR01000369.1:0-4718 GCA_003133815.1 Limisphaerales bacterium
CGTCTTCAAAAACCGGCGCTCCCAGCAACTTCTGATATTCGTGCCAGAGGCGGTCCATGTCCGGCGGCGGCGCGGCGACCTCCGGCAGTTGCGCCTCGAACTGTTTGTGCAGGACGATGTATTCCACGTTGCGGGACCTCATTCCAGTAAGATCGTCCATGGAAATCATGTTGCGGAACTTCAGCCGTGACGGATCGTCAATGAGGCTGGTCACCTGGTCAACATAGGTGTTGCCATAGACGTTGCCGGGTGCCAGGCCGCTGTCGAGCTTCATGTCCGTCGTGTAGCCGACCATGACCGGCCGGTGATGGAACCGCTGGTAGTAGTAGAGCGGATTGAAATGGTCGCCGATCAACATCGGATACTCGACTATCGGGCGCGTGTCCTGCTCCTTGGCGAGCCGGCTGTAGAACGGGGACACTTCATCGGCACGAATCGTCGTGATGAGCGTAAAGTCTGCCGGGGTAAAATCGCTGTAGAAGGAGCGGCTCCAGTTTATCGGCCCGTAGTGATGCTGATACGCCCCGTGGCTGGTGAAATTATTCGGGGCGACATAGGTTTGCGGCAACGGCCCCGTAAATGCCAGCGCGGTCACGCCTGCGGCGGTTATCAGAGTCTGCAACACCGGCCGCAGGGACACGCGCGCGGCAAGGGTCTCCAGCGCGGCTTGAATTCCGCACGCCACCAGCAGCAGGCTGACCGGCACCAGCGGCATGCAATATCGAACCAGCATGATGGCGCTCTGGGCCGAGTCGGGACGCGAGAGCAGGAGCGCCAGCGCGTGGAGCGGATAGAGGCTGAGCATCGTGCCGCCAAACCACGGGTTGCGCCGGCATTGTTCAACCGCCCCCGCCATGAACGCGCACCAGAACAGCACGGTCAGCACGGGCTGCCCCGTGCCGCTGATCAGTTGCGCCACCTGTGGCAAGGATTGCCATGTGAATGTTCCCTTCAAAGCGATGTTGAAGAATGTGCTCTGCACCGAATGAACCAACGCCGGCAAAACCAAGACGGCGGAGATTGCGGTAATAATTAGCGCGACGAGAATCCAATGTCGCAGCGTTGGCGTCTTTGTCCCGGCCTGCGGGATTTTCCGAAAATGTTTCCAAAGATGAAAAACAATTGCCGCCAGCACCGGTGCCGCCACCGTGACGACCGCAAACAGATGAAAATAAATCGCCAGCACGCCTGCGCCGGTGAAGAACACGGCCGGACGCAACCCTCCCGACTGCATCCAGCGCGCTGCCAGAAGAATGACCGCAAAGCCCAGCAACGCCACCGCGCTGTATGGCCGGCTGATGCGGCTGTAAAAGATCAGTACGGGGGAAATGGCCAGCAGAAATGCCAGCAAGACGGTGCGATGGTCGCCGATCAGCTTGCGGGCCAGCATCGGGCAGACCACAATGCATAGAAGGCCGCATAGCAGCGAAGGCAGCCGCAACATGAGTTCGGACCAGCCAAAGGTTGCGCCCAAAAGCCAGTTGTAAAAATTGAGCGGAATGCACGTCGCGCCGGGAATGGAGAAATGGGTCAGCAGCCACCACGGAGACTTGCCGATGACGTAATACAAACCATGCCATTCGTCGTCCATGAACACCTGATCCGACAGAAGATAAATCCGAAGGAAAAGTCCGACTGAAAATGCCAGCCCGAGCGCGAGCGCAAAACTGGAATCGCGGCTCCACCGCGTCGGAATCTTCATGCGATGAGATTAGGCCAAAACCGCATGNNTTCCAGGAATCTAAACAAACCCACTGCCGAACGGCGGTGGGTTTTTTGTTTTTCAACCACCAATGTACACGAATAAACACGAACAGGGAAAACAGGGACAACACTTGACGCGAATCGAAGCGAATTCAAATCCGGCCCGTCCCATCAGCGATGTTCCGCGCGATCCACGTCAAAAAAGCTTCGTGTCAATTTGTGTTCATTCGTGGTTTAATTTTGCAGCCATTTGAGTTTATGCACAAAGATCCGTCAAAGAAATATCAGCCGTTTCAACACGCGCCAAAATTGACCGACCGCCAATGGCCATCGCGGACACTCACGCACGCGCCGCGCTGGTGCAGCGTGGATTTGCGCGACGGCAACCAGGCGCTCGCCGTGCCGATGAACGTGTCGCAAAAACTGGAATTGTTCCAGACGCTCGTGAAGATCGGTTTCAAGGAAATCGAGGTCGGCTTTCCGTCGGCGTCCAACACGGAATTTACTTTCAACCGCCGGCTCATCGAGGAGAAACGCGCGCCGGACGATGTGTGGCTTCAGGTGCTCGTGCAGGCGCGCGAGGATTTGATCGAACGCACGGTCGAGTCGTTGATCGGCGCAAAGAAGGTCATCATCCACATGTATAATTCGACGTCGCCCGCACAGCGCCGCGTGGTGTTCGGCAAGTCGAAGGATGAGATCAAGGCCATCGCGGTGAACGGCGCGCAGATGATCAAAGACCGTTTGCACCGGCTCAAGGGCACGGAAATCATGCTCCAGTATTCGCCGGAAAGTTTCAGCATGACGGAAGTGGAATACGCCAAGGAAATTTCCGAAGCCGTCATGGACGTGTGGCAGCCGACGCCGGAGCATAAAATGATTTTGAATCTGCCGGACACCGTCGAGGTCGCCATGCCAAATGTGTATGCGGATCAAATCGAATGGATTTGCAAGAACATCAAAAATCGCGACGCGCTCATCATCAGTTTGCACACACACAACGACCGTTGCACCGGCGTGGCCGCAACGGAACTCGGCTTGCTCGCGGGCGCGGACCGCGTCGAAGGCACTTTGTTCGGCAACGGCGAACGCACCGGCAATTTGGACATCGTGACCGTGGCCTTGAATCTTTACATGCACGGCATTGATCCGAAATTGGATTTTTCCAATCTCGCTTCGATCATTGATGTCTACGAACGCAGCACCGGCATGACCGTGCCGCCGCGCCAGCCTTACGCGGGCGAGTTGGTGTTTACCGCGTTCAGCGGCTCGCATCAGGATGCCATCAAGAAAGGTCTCGCGGAATGGGAACATCAGAAGCGCGAGCATTGGGACGTGCCGTATCTCACGATTGACCCGGCGGACATCGGTCGCGAATACCGCGAGGTCATCCGCGTCAACTCACAGTCCGGCAAGGGGGGCGTAGCCTACCTGCTCGAAAGCGAATTTGGCATTGAGCTGCCCAAGGACATGCAGCGCGAGTTTGGCCCGATTGCCAACGACGCCGTGGACAAGCTCGGTCGGGAGGTCAGCGGCGCGGAACTCAAGGCGATGTTCTGGAAGGAATATGTCGAACGCGTTTCGCCCTGGGCGCTCAAGAGTTTTGAGACCGAAAGCAAAAACGGCGTCGTCAAATGCCACGCTAAGTTTTTGCGCGATGGCAAGGCGGTTGACTTCAAAGGTGAAGGCAACGGTCCGCTCGCCGCGCTCGTCCATGGCTTGACGACTGCGGGCATTCCTCGTTTTGAAATCGCCAATTACAGCGAACACGCCTTGAGCTCCGGCGAGACGGCGGCGGCCATCGCCTATATTCAAATCAAGTCTGCCGACGGCAAGTCACGCTGGGGCGCGGGGGTGGACACGAATATCGAGCTCGCCTCGGTCAAGGCCGTGTTGAGCGCGCTGAACCGGCTGTGACCAAGAACACATCTTCTTCACGCCAATTTCCGGCTCGCCAAAATTGACCCGGTGGTTTAGCGTCAAAATACATTTATGAAATTCAGCCGCGCTTTTCCTGTCGCCCTGGCAGGTGTGATTCTTTTGGCCGCAGGTCTTTTGACTGCCGGCGCGCAGCCGGCCAACGTCGCCTCCACCCCGCCCGTCTATGTGCCGGACATGACGCACGCGAACGAACAGATGCCCGACGACGTGCTTGTCTGGGACGACTTGTTGAAGGCGACGAACACCGAGGCCGACGAAACCGAGGCGCATTTTGTTTTCAACTTCACGAACGTGGCGCGAAACATCAACACCACGGTGGTCACCAACATCTCGACCGTAACGAACCTCACCGAACTCATCACGGTGACCAACATCACCACCATCACCAATTCCATCACTCCCGCCAGCGTCACCATATTGAGCGTCCGCCCGTCCTGCGGCTGCACCACCGCGCAACTGCCGGAGCAGCCCTGGACCATACCGCCCGGCACGAACGGCCAGATCGGCGTGACCGTGAATCTCGAGGGCAAAAACGGAACCCTCTTCAAGTATGTGGACGTGGCCACCGACAAGGGGATCAAACGGCTCTACGTGCGCATCACCGTATTGCCACCGGTTGTCCCGGCAATGACCGACGCCGACCGCGAGCGCGGCGTGGCAGCCGCGAAAGTGGACCGTCAGGCCGTTTTCAAGGGCGATTGCGCGTCGTGCCATATTGCCAAGGGCACCGGCAAATACGGCAAGGCGCTTTACGATTCCGTCTGCGCCGTCTGCCACGAAGCCGAACAGCGCGCCACAATGGTGCCCGACCTGCACAATCTAAAAGTGTCCACGGGTGGCGATTTTTGGCGCACCTGGATCTCCCAGGGCAAGGCCGGTTCGCTCATGCCCGCGTTCTCCAGCGCCCAGGGCGGCCCGCTCTCCGATTTGCAAATCGCCTCGCTCACCAGCTACCTCAGCCAGACGTTCCCGTCCAGGGTTCCATCGCCGCAGTGAAGTGCGCTTGCGGAATTTTTCCCGCGCGGTATGCTGTCAACCATGACAGCGACAAAGGTTGACGCGACAAATCACGA
>PKZR01000369.1:4754-17774 GCA_003133815.1 Limisphaerales bacterium
TCGCCGAAATATGGTTTCGTTGATCCCGAACCCGTTTCCGAAGCCGCCGAGGAGGCCAACAAGAACAACGTCACCGCCGTCGGCATCGTCGCCGCGTGGAAAGGGTTGAACGAAGGGCCGATGCTCGACGAAGTTTGCGACCGCATCCGCGAATTGAAAGCCGGCGGCAAGACGCGCCCCGACGCCTCGCTCGGCATCATCAANNTGAAGGAAGCCGGACTGGAATGTTACGGCCACAACCTCGAAAGCTCGCGCCGCTTTTTTCCGCAGACCTGCACCACGCACACGTTCGACGACCGGCTGGAGACGATTGGCTATTTGAAAAAGGCCGGCATCAAGATTTGTTCCGGCGGCATCATCGGCATGGGCGAGACGCGCGCCGACCGCTGCGACCTCGCGTTTGAATTGAAGGCCATCGGCGCGAACGTCGTGCCCGTGAATATTCTTAATCCGATTCCCGGCACGCCGTTCGCCAAGAACGAGCCGCTGCCCGTCATGGAAATTTTGAAGACCATCGCGTGCTTCCGTTTCATTTTGCCGCGACAGGAAATCATGATCGCCGGCGGCCGCACCGTGAACCTGCGCGACGCGCAAAGCATGATCTTCATGGCCGGCGCGAGCGCGCTGATGGTGGGCAACTATCTCACCACGCTGAACCAGCCCGTCGAAAAAGATCTCCAGATGCTCAAAGACCTCGGCCTCGACCCGAACTGGGACAGCCACGATTTCAGCGATCAGGAAGAAGGCGGCTGCGGATGCGGAAAAAATAATTGCGAAACGGAAGCGGTAGTTGCGTGAAGGAAAAATAATCCGATGACGCAGGCTGAACTTCCAAAAATCTTTCACCTTCAGTTCACGCCAGAACAATGGAGTCAACTCGTTCGGTTGCGCGCTTTAATCGGCAAACCATTGCCAACTACACGCGAAAGTTATCAGGCTTTAGATGCTTGCATTGGACATTTACGAAAATACCAAGTCTTCGCTCGAATTGCTGACCGCATAATTCCAAGCCTTCCAAAAGATCGCGAGGAACTCGACCGTTACGGAGCTTCTCGCAATTTACATTCGGAAGAATTTGGCGCGCTGACGGAAGCAATGTTGTGCGAACTTTATTCAAGCCTTGATGGCCTTTTGATTTTTTTTCAGGCCATCTATCCAACAATGCCTCAATTGGAGAAAATGCGATTCGCTTCAACTCTTTTCCAATCTGCAAGAGAGGGAAAGCTTCCTGCGGATTTTCCAGAGTCGGTGCGCACACTTTTAGCGGCTGCTTATGCTGGCTGGTTTGAAGAACTACGGAAGCTGCGAGTAGAAATCACGCACGGAACTGTTGGTTTTTTCTCTTTGGATGAGAAACACGAAACCGTTACCTACTTTAACGACGGATTGAGTTCAACTGGGCATAATGTTTTTCACATCACAGACATTGTTTCTGTGGTTCGCAATTTCGACAGTAAGGTTCATGTTTTGCTTGAAGAGATTGCAAAATTTTATCTAACACAACTTTTACCAATTCCGCGGATGTATCCCTGCGGACTTTATCGTGGACTCATGTATATTCGTGTGATTGAGCCATCACCCGATCTCAATTTCAATAGTGGCCATTGTGGTTCTTGGGATTGGTTTGAGCAAAACCCTGAAAAATTTTGCCCTCTTGCAAAACAATGTGGAGCTTATACTCGCAAATGGCCTGGTGGACATGGAGCAGCTCTCTCGGCATTTTGAGCGAGCGCCGTAGGCGCGACATCTTGTAGAAACCCAAACCAAAAATTCCCCAGCCCCGTCGGGGCGGCATCAGCTTTGAGAATAGCCCAGCCTTTCAAGGCTGGGTCAACCGTTCAAACAAACCATCCAAGTCCCGTCAGGGACGAAAGAATCTTCTGCCGTCCCTAACGGGACTTTTCATTTCGAGGCACGCTTAACCCAGCCTTGAAAGGCTGGGCTATTTTCATTCGTCATGGCGGCATCATCGGTTGTAGCGGCGCGGTGTCAGCGCCGTCGTCGGTCACAGACCGCCGCTACAGTTCCCTTGCCAGCCGCCGCCGGTTTTTGCTAAAACGGTGGCATGAACTCCGAGGCCTTTATTCAATGGGCGCTGGACGCCGCGCGCACGGTGGAGGAACGTTACACGACGGAACTGATTGTCGAGATGGCTCTCAACTATTGGTTCTCGCATCACAAGATTTCCCGCCCGTTTGATTTCGAAGCCATCCGCGAACGCCAGCGCCAGCGCGCGCTCAATCCCGCCTACGAGCCGAAGCTCAACGAGACCGATGTCCGGCGCGCCACCGAGATGTTTCATCAGTTGAAGAGCTGGACCATCTGGTCCTACAACGAACGCCCCATCCGTGACCTGAAAGCCTTTACCTTTCTGACGGAACTGGAGGATTTGAAGTTAAACGGTTGCGAGGCGTCGGATGTGAGTGTCTTCGCCACTTTGCCCAAGCTGCGCGTGCTGCATTTCGGCAGCGCGGACTGCGAGGATTTCAGCCCGCTGGCCGGCTGCCGGCAGTTGCGCGAACTGGGGCTGACGCTGGGCAAAGCCGGCTTCCGCGTGGGCACGCAATGGCCGAACGTGCGGAGGCTGGAAGAATTGCAGCAACTGGAGACCTTGAGCCTGAGCGGCAACCTGTTCGCGTTCGCGCCCGGCGTGACGTGGCCGAAGGTCCGCACCGCCACGCTGCATTGCGATCCGCTCCCGGCGCGGTCGGTGCGCGAACTGCCGCAACTGCCGGCCTGCGAATTTCTCACCCTCTCCGGCGTGGAGCGGCTTGACGGCATCGAGGCGTTTCCCCGACTGCGCAATCTCAGCATCACCGGCGACACGCGCAGTTTCGAGCCGCTGACGGCGTTGAAGGATCTGACCGCGCTGACGTGCAGCGGATTCTCGCCGCTGGATGTGCGCCCGCTCACGCGGCTGCCCAAATTGCAGTGCCTCATTTTCAACGCCAATTACCAATACAACCTCGCCGCGCCCAAGCCGCGCGATTTCTCGCCGCTGGCCGACGCGCCGGCGTTGCGCGAGCTGATTGTCGGGGGCTGCCCGCCGGTCGAGGAGGAGGTCAAGACATTGCGCGCGCTCCTCACGCCGTGGGATGATGTGCTGCTCGCGGTGGAGCCGCGCCCGGTGCCGCCGCTGCGCCTGGTTGTCGCGCCGCACAACAAAGGCTGTCCCCGGCACGAAAAGCCGGTGCTTGAACCCGACGACAACGGCCTGCCGGACCTGGCGCTCCGCAAGTTACAGGGCGACTGGGTGGGACGTTATCTCTTCAAATACATCAGCAAAAAAATGGGCTGCGAGGATTGGGGCACCGCCACCGGCGAAGGCGTTTACCGGAACTTCACCGTTGAGGTTCACGCCTTCGCACTCGTGGAAAAATCCCGCGAAATACTGGAGGCAACCCGCGAGGCGCTGGCCGGACTGAGGCATGAATATTACGGCACTTTTTGGATCCGCCTCCTGTCGCCCGTGCCGGAAGCCACGCCCGCGCAAAAGGAACTGGAAGCAAAATTCCGCGCAGAGCAGGATGAGGCCCAATGGGAGCGCGACGACAAGGACCGGCAGGACCTTCTCGAACGCCAGCACCGGATTGATTTGAAAAAACAGCTCGGTGAAGAAGTTAAGCCGGAAGACTTTGTCGTGCCGCCACAATCTCCGCTCCCGCCCGCGCCGTGGGAACGCGACGAGGACGAGGACGACGATGATGACGGGAACGGCTTCGGCGGCATTGCCGTGAAGGAAAAAATTGATCCGCCACCCAACCCCTGGGACAACGAACATCCGCTGGCAGATGAATACGCCTTGCTGGCCACGCTCACGCTTGAGCAGCTCTGGGTCTCGCCGCATCACCACGACATCGCCGTGTATCTCATGCGGCAACAGCCGGACTTGGAGATGCCCGAAGACCCGAAGCCGCAGTAAGCGCCCGCAGCCGGGATGATTTTATTGATGATGCGCCAGCAGGGAAGCTTCCTAAACAGACCAAAAATCCACCTTTTGGCGATGTTTTGCTCTAAATGGCTGTAAATAAATGCCTTGAACGTCGTTCCCTCCTATTTTCGGGAGCCGGAAACTGGCATGCACGTCGTTCCCTGTCAGTTCCGGAAGCCGGAAACTGCCGTGCACAACGTTCCCTGCCATTTTCGGGAGCCGCAAACTGTCGTGCACGTCGTTCATTGCCATTTCCGGGAGCCGGAAACTGCCGTGCACAACGTTCCCTGGCATTTTCGGGAGCCGGAAACTGCCCTGCACGACGTTCACGGCTATTTTTGGGAGCCGGAAATTGGTGTCGACGACGTCGGGACGGTCATTGATTCGTGCAAAATGCACGTTTTTGATCAGGGGGCGGTCAGTATCCAGTGCTGGTTGTCGTCGCCATTGAATGGCTGAAGTTTGACAAAGCGGTTGCCGGGTCTGGCCTTGGAGAGTGAGGTGAGCGCGAGATGGCCGGTTATTGACGCGATGCGATAGGTGGCGTCGCTGAGCTGATCTATTTTCCAGAGCTGGTCGTCCGCACCAGTGAACGGCGCGAAGTCCACCATCCCCTTCGTTGCAGTCAGTGCTTTCCCGCCGGCCACATTGGTAATCTTGTAGGTGCCGCCGCCGGCGGACGAGATGTTCCACTTCTGGTTGTTATGAACAAGATACAGGTCGGTCAACGCGAGGTTGGTGCTCAATTGAAGAACTGTGCCAGTGCGCTGGGAGCGGACTTGATAGGTGCCGTCCTGGATGTCCTGCCCGGGCATGGGCCAGCCGTCGGCGGTCCAGAGCAGCGGCCGGATGTCGAGGACGGATCGGCCACCGGCCTGCAAGTCGGCTTCATAGTGGCAGCTGAATTTTTCAACGCCGTCATCCAGCAGCAGGCCGAAATGGCCGGGGCCGATGTCGTTGCCCTGCGCGGCGAGAAAAAGTGTGCCGCCACCTGCCGCCATGTAATCGCCGTCCCGGTCAAAATACGGCCCGGTGATGGTCGGCGAACGTCCGACGCGGATGTTGTAGGTGCTGTTGCTGCCCTGGCAACAGCTTCCATGGTTCACAAACAGGTAATAGTTGCCGCCATGATAAATGATGTCCGACGCCTCGCTCTCGTTGGCGATGACGGTGGCGGGCGAGTTGGTGGAGATGCGCAGGCCGGTCTTGGGGTCAAGCTGGACAATGTCAATGTTGCCGTGATAGGAGCCGTAGCAAATCCAGAGTGTTCCGTCGGGCGCGTGGATGACGCCGGGATCAATATCGTTCATGTTGTCGCTGGTGGTGGAGTGGACCACCATGCCGCGGTCAGTCCATTTATAACCGGGGCTGTCAGGGTCGAGCGTCGGGCTGGTCACCAAACCAATGGCAGAGGCATAGACATCCCATGCGGACACGGCGTAATAGAGGTAGTATTGGCCGTTTAGCTTGAGGATGTCCGGCGCCCAGACGCTCTGGCCGTCGTTCGCTGGCACGAATGATTTGACGGAATCCGGGATGCGGTCGAAGACATTTTGTCCGCGCCGCCAGTTGAAGCCGTTTGTGGAGGTGAGAACTGAAATGCCCCGACCGGTGCCGTAGACGTAGTAGCTGCCATCGCATTTGATGACGGTGGAGGGGTCGTGAATGCGGAGCATGCCTTCGAGCGCCAGGGCGGGGGCGGCACCGAGGGCGGACAGGATGATGGCGTAAAAAAACTGGAACGGCTTCATGATCGGTCAAAAGATTGACTTTGAAGACGGGCCAGAGCAACCCGAAAAGGAAAAAACGGGCAGAACCGGAACGGGTTCGCGTTCACCGTGGAAGTTCGTGTCGGAAATTTCTTTGCGTTCCGGCGGGTTTGCATGAAATTCTCCTGAGTGCAAAGACTTGGCAAAAACATCGGCGGCTATCACGGCGAGATAATTGACATCCGCGCCGTGTTGCGCGAGGTCAAGGCCGCCGCGCAATTGCACGGCTGGTCGACGGAATTGTTTTACAAGACGGGCGATTTGGAATTGTTGGCGCTTCATCGAAAGCCGCTTTCGCCCCGCGTCACAGGCCCCGCGCCGCGCATTTATATTTCCACCGGAATTCATGGGGACGAGCCGGCGGGCCCGACGGCGGCGTTGCGGTTGTTGCGGGATAACAAGTGGCCGGCGGCGGCGGAGCTTTGGCTGCTGCCCTGCCTGAACCCGGATGGATTTGTTTTGAACTCGCGCGGGAACGGGGACCGGATTGATTTAAACCGGGATTACCGGCATCTGGAATCCAACGAGGTGGCGGCACATGTCCTCTGGCTAGAACGGCAGCCGAAGTTTGACCTGACATTGTGCCTGCACGAGGACTGGGAGTCGCACGGCTTCTATGTCTATGAATTGAACCCGGACGGGCACGCGCCGTTGGGGGCGAAAATGGTGGAAGCGGTGGCAAAGGTCTGCCCGATCGACCTGTCGCCGGTGATCGAGGGCCGCGAGGCGACGAGCGGAGTCATCCGGCCCAGCCTCGACCCGACGTCGCGCCCGCAATGGCCGGAGGCGTTCTGGCTGCTGCAAAACAAGACGCGGAGAAGCTGCACGCTGGAGGCGCCCTCGGACTTTCCCCTGCCCGTGCGGGTGGATGCGCTGGTGGCCGGAGTGAATTCGGCGCTGGGCGGCTGACCGCGTCAGCGCGACTTGCGCCGTTTCATCCACTTGTCGCCCAGGTCGGTGAGCGTCTTCGCCTTGAGGATGTTTTCCGCCATGGGGAAAACAATGCGCTCCTCTTTTTCAAAGTGTTTGCGGGAGGCGGCAATCACGGCGAGCAGAAGTTTTTTGGCGTCCTTCAAAGTCCTTGCCCTGCCCACCTTGACGAGGGTTTCTTCAATCTGCTCGTGTTCGTAATGGAAGGTTTCCTTCTGGCCGATCTGGTCGAAGCAATGTTCCAGCGGATCAATGAAAAGTTCGTCCTCGGTGTGCGAATGCGGGGCCATGACCTTGTCGATGAGCACCGCGACGGCCTTGACGTCGGCCAGCGACTTGAGCATCGGGACGGTCGCCTCGATGTGGTCGAACAGGTTGTGAAACACCGAGTGTTCAGCGCGCAAAATGTCGGTGATTTTCATCTTGGTTCAGATTGCGCCTGCATTGATGCCAACTCAAGAGGAAACGGGGCTGCGATAAATGGGCTTCGGAACGACGACGGCGGCGAAGCGCCTGCCGCGAATCTCGACTTCAATCCGCGTGTCCGGCTTGGCGAACTGCGGGGGGACATAACCCATTCCGATGCCAAGATTCAGCGAGGGGCTTTGGGTGCCGCTGACGACTTCGCCGACGTTCGCGCCATCGGCCCAGATCGGATAATGCGGACGCGGCGGAGCGGACTTGTCGGTCATCTTGAAAGCGACGAGCTTCTTTTTGACGCCGCCGGCCTTTTGAGCGGCGAGAACAGAGCGGCCGTTGAATTCGCCCTTGTCGAGCGAGACGAAAAACCCGACGCCCGCCTCGATGGGCGTGGTGTTCTCGTCGAGTTCGTGCCCGTAAAGCGGATAGCAGACTTCGGTGCGCAAGGTGTCGCGCGCGCCAAGGCCGCACGGCTTGATGCCAAATGGCTTTCCAGATTCGAGAATTTTATTCCAGACATGCAGGATCGCATCGTCGCCGCCGACAATTTCAAAGCCGTCCTCGCCGGTGTAGCCGGTGCGCGAAACGAGGATGCTTTGATTCTCAAACTTGAAACCGGCGATCTGGTTTTTCTTCAAATCGGTGACGGCGTTCACGCGCATCGCGGAGACGGATGCGCCGGGGATGACGAGGTTGATAAAATCTTTCACGCGCGGACCCTGCACGGCGACGGCGGAATAATTGTGCGAGGCGTCGGTGAGGCTCAATTCGCCAGAAAACTTGGCGGCCTGCGATTTCAACCACGCGACGTCGGATTCGACGCGCGAGGCGTTGATGATGAGAAAATAGACGCCGTCGGAAAGCTTGTAGGCGTAGAGGTCGTCAATCACCCCGCCGCGCTCGTTGCACATCAGGGTGTACTGGCCTTCTCCGGACGCGAGCCTGCGGGCGTCGTTCGTGAGGACGGAATTCAGGAAGGCTTCCGCCCCCGCACCGCTGACTGTGACTTCGCCCATGTGCGAGATGTCGAAAATGCCGGCGGCATTGCGAACAGCGAGATGCTCGTCGGTAATGCTGGTGTATTGCACCGGCATTTCCCATCCGCCGAAATCAATGAGCTTCGCGCCGAGCTTCTGATGCGCGAAAAAAAGAGCGGTGCGTTTCAACATGAATGAAGAATTAAAAGAAATAAAAGACGTTTAGTATCGCCGACAGCCATTGAACCTTAAACCGCATTCTTCTTTAAACTGGCAAAGGAGGATCATCCCCACTTCTCAGTTTTCATCTGTTCCTTGGGCACGCCCATTCCCTGCAACACGACGTGCTCGGCAAATTCGACCAGTTCGTTTGGCCCACACGCATAAAAAACAGTGTTGTTGAGATCGAGAACGTGCTCCTTCACCCATTCCGGAGTCATGCGTCCGCGCCGTCCGCCCCAGGGGTCGTTCTCGTCCAGCCGCGTGCAGGTCACGTAGAAGTTGAAGTTCGGATTCTCCAGTTCCAACTGGTGAAATTCCGGCTGGAAAATAATGCTGCGCGTCGTGCGTACGCTGTAAAGCACCGTGATTTTCGTGTCCAGTTTCCGGCGCGTTGCCTCACGCACGAAACCGCGAAACGGCGTCACGCCCGACCCGCCGGCAATGCAGATGAGATGCTTGTTCGGCTCGAAAACCGGAAGGAACTTGCCGACCGGCGGAATGACAAACAATTTGTCACCCGCCTTGGCCCAATCCACGATGCGCGTCCCCATCTTGCCATCGCGCTTGATGGTAACCTCGAAAAAACCGCGATCCAACGCGCAGGAGGAAAGCGAGTAGGCGCGTTTGTAATTGGTGGTATCCGGCCAATAAAGCGTGATAAACTGGCCGGTCTTGAAGTCGGGATTGTAGCCGTCCGGCCATTTAAGCTTGAGGGTCTTCGTGTCGGGCAGCTCCATCGTGACTGACTCAACGAGCATTTCGAGGATTTCTTTGGCCATAATTTTTTTTGAAGTTAGTGAATTTTTAAAAGGACGGCAAGCGCGTCGTAACAATCATTTGATAGCGTCATATCTTCATTACATCATGCCAGACAACTTGCACGAAAGACCCTCCATAATTTGCGAAATAGAGAACAGTTATTGTCATTAAGCGTATAACATTTGCTACTACTCAAAAGTAATAAACCTTATTTTATGCCTGAATCATGCCGCATTGGATCGCTCCAATACTTCCTGGGCAAGGAGTTCATACGCCGCCGAGCCGGAACTGTATTTGTCGTAATGGATGATCGGTTTGCCGAAACTTGGCGCCTCGGCGAGCTTGGTGCCACGAGGAATTACGGTCTCAAAAACTTTTGTTCCAAGGAGGTTGCGGACTTCGCCGACGACTTCATTGCACAGCTTCGTGCGGCCGTCGAACATCGTCATGACGACGCCGAAAATTTCCAGACGCGGGTTGACGCCTGCATCGCGCAACTGGCCCAATACACGATTCATCATCGAAATACCCTCAAGCGCGTAATATTCGCATTGCAGGGGCACGAGCAGTCCGTCGCTGGCGGCAAATGCGTTCAGCGTGAGAATGCCCAGCGACGGCGGGCAGTCGATGATAATCAAATCAAAACGCTGTGAATCGAGAACAGGCTGAAGCGCTTGGGACAGACGTTGTAAATGATTTTCCATCCGAGCCATTTCCAGGTCTGCAGCACACAAATCCACTTCGCTCGGAATCATTTCCAGCCGCTCAAAAGCCGTAGGCCTAATTTTTTCGAGCAAGCTCCCCTCACCCAGCAAAACCCGATAAGCGCTGGCTCCTTCGATTTTTTCCAAGCCGACGCCGCTGGTCGCATTGGCCTGAGGATCAAGGTCAAACAACAGCACTCGCTGGCCGAGCGAGGCGAGGCAGGCGGAAAGATTGACGGCGGTGGTTGTTTTCCCGACTCCGCCTTTTTGGTTGGCGACAGCGATGACTTTGGTTGGCACTGGCCTGATTAAATGAAAAATGCGGCGGCGATTCAAGCGCGCACCGCGAATTTAGAAATAAATTTATTTCTAAATCAATTGCTTGGAATCGTAAAACTGGCCTGCTGTGCAAGCGAATCCTGTTGGCCGAACAATGAGGCGACGGGCTGGAGGCTGGAGGCTGGATTGGTGTTATCCGGCGCGAGCATAATTTGTCCGACAGCCGGGGAAATTGGTGAAGCCGGTGAAACCGAGACAAGCGGAGTGGAATTATCCGCCACCTGTGTTGTCACCAGCGGCTGTGACGCGGAATAATCTGGCCGCTCAGCGAAGACAATCCCGAAAACGAGCACCAAACAAAGCGCGAGAGCAAATGAGCCTGTATATGCCGGCTTGGCTTCAAAAACCTGAAGAAACTTCAACAACCACGGAGCCTCAGAAAAAAGTCTTTCCGCTGCGGTCACCGGCTCCCGGGCTTCACCCGCACGGATGCGCAAAAGAACCTGGCTCGAAAAATTATTGAAATATCCGGGCGGCGGGATCTCGCGTTTTTTAAACGCGAGCAGACGCTTGAGCGACTCAAAGTTATTTTCGTTTTCGTTCATTTTATTTCAGATAATCGGCCAATTCCGCCTGCATCTGCTGCCGTGCATAAAACAACCGCGACCGCACCGTTCCTATGTTGCAATTCATGACTTCCGCAATCTCTTCATGCGACTGACCCTGGACATCGTGCAAAACGACGACCAATCTATGTGGTTCAGACAGCTTCAGCAACGCCTCGTTCAATTTTTTTTGCAATTCCGTAAGTCCGGCGGCGCGGCGCGGCGTATTGTCGGAAATCAACGCAATCAGGTCGGTATCGTGCTCGGCATTGAAATCAATGTCATTCAGGCTCATGTGCGTCCGGTTCTTGCGCTGTTTGAGGAAATTGATCGTCTTGTTGACCGCAATCCGGTAGATCCAGGTGTAAAAAGTCGAGCCTCCCTTGAAGGATTTCAACGCCTGAAACGCCTTGATGAACGATTCTTGCGCGAGGTCGTTGGCGTCCTCGTGGTTGCTCGTCATGTGATAGATCGTCGCGTAGATGCGCTCCTGATAGCGTTTTACGAGATCGTCGTAAGCCTGCAGGTCGCCCTTGCGCGCGCGCCGCACCAACTCGGATTCCTCCTCCGGCGCGGGCGACTCCGTTTCCGTGCGTTCAACTGATTCGGCCATAATCATGGTCTTTACATACAAACAGCCAAGGCGCCGGTTTGTTGCGCAAGAAAATCGGCCAGCTTGAACAACCCTGCGCGGCCATCCGTTTCCGGCAACACGCGCAACGCCCCGCGCGCCTGTTCCAGATATTTTGCGATGACATCCAGCGACGGCTTGAACGTCTCGTATTTGACCAGCAATTCATTTACGCCGCCAAGATTTTTAGGCTGCCATTCCTGAATCAAACCTTCCAGATGCAAGCGATCGCCTGCATTCGCGCGCTCCCAGGCCAGCAGCACCGGCCATGTCAATTTCCCCTTCGCCAGGTCTGTGCCGAGCGACTTGCCTGCCGCAGATTCCGAGCCGAACAAATCCACGCAATCGTCATAAACCTGATACGCCGTGCCGAACGCCGCGCCAAACTCGCGCAACGCCGCGCGCTGCTCCGGTTTTGCATTTCCGATAAATGCCGCCATGTCGCACGAAAGCGTGAACAGCTCGGCGGTCTTCATCTCGATGACGCGAAAGTATTCTTTCCGGGAAAGTTCAAAATTGCGGCGGTTCTGCGTCTGTAAAATTTCGCCGGTGCAGACCGTGTTCGTCGCCATCGCCACCGCCCTACAGACTTCCGGCGTCGGAAAATTCGCCGCCAGCTTCAACGCCTGCGCAAACAGGCAGTCGCCAAACAACACCGCGATTTCATTGCCCCAATTCGCCGCCAGCGTGAGCTTGCCGCGCCGAATTTCCGCCTCATCCATCACATCGTCGTGGACGAGCGTGGCCAGATGCACCATTTCGATGATGACAGCCGCCGTGACGTGGGCGTCCATGATTTTGCCGGTGGAACTCGCCGCGAGCGCGACGAGCGTGGGGCGCATGTGCTTGCCGCTGCCGTTGAGTGCGTGCTCTGCATAAGGGACCACCTGCGGGTCAAATTCGCGGGCCTGCTGTATCAAACATTGGTTGACCGCCTTTAAAAACGGCTCCACATGTTCCACGATTTGTTTCCAGGAAACATTTGAGTTTTCACCTCGCGGGCCGCTTGAGTCGGGCCTCGCCACTTTTGATTCAGCAGCCAGCATTCGCCTGAATCTACTTTCGCAGCGCGAACGAGTCAAACTCCATGTCACAGTTCTGTAAAAAAGAAAAGGCGCGGACAGCCTTCGCCGTCCGCGCTCATTGAATTCAATGGCGGATTATTCCTTCTTCGCCATTTCCTGGTCGCGCTCCTGCATGGCGGCCTTGCGCGACAAACGCACTCGGCCTTTTTCGTCCACGCCGAGGCATTTGACGGTGATGTCGTCGCCAACCTTGACGATTTCCTCGGTCTTCGCGACGCGGAAGTTCGCCAGCTCGCTGATGTGGACCAAGCCGTCCTTGCCGGGCAGGAATTCGACGAACGCGCCGAATTCCTTCACGGTGACAACCTTGCCGCGATAAATCTTGCCGATCTCGGCTTCCGCCGTCATGCCTGTGATTGCTTCGCGGGCGATCGTCATGCCTTCCGCCGAGACGGAGAAAATGTTGACCGTGCCGTCGTCCTCGATGTTGATCTCGCAGCCGGATTCCTCGACGAGGCGCTTGATGTTCTTGCCCCCCGGCCCGATGAGCGCGCCAATCTTTTCGGGATTGATGCGGATGACCTCGATGCGCGGGGCGTATTTGCTCAACTCCTTGCGCGGGCCGGAGAGCGTCTTGGCCATCTCGGCCAGAATGTGCAGCCGGGCGACGCGGGCTTTTTCCACGGTCTCCACCATGAGCGCGAAGGGAATGCCCTTGAGCTTGAGGTCGAGCTGGAAGCCGGTGATGCCCTTTTCCGTGCCGGCGAT
>PKZR01000196.1 GCA_003133815.1 Limisphaerales bacterium
AGGTTCAGCCGGCAGTTGTGCCTCCGCCGCCAACGGTCCAGCCGGTGGTTCAACCCAAGCCGGAGGAAAAACCGCCGCCTCCGCCGTCGCCACAACCGGAGATGCCGCTTCCCGAACCCAAGCCGGAGCCTCCACCGCCGCCCGTGACGCCGTCTGTGGTCATTCCGTCGCCCAAACCGCCGGTGGAGGAGTATGTTCCCGTCACGCAACCGACATTTGCAAAACNNTTGAGATTGTGAAAAGCTCCGGCTTCCAGCTGCTGGACGCCGCCGCAATCCGTGAAATGAAGTTGTCGAAATTTGAGCCTGCGATGGATGGCGCAATCCCCGTCCGCTCCCGCGCGCAGGCCGACGTCACTTACAAGTTGGAATAAGATAATCCCGCCGCAGAAAAAGCTCGCCTCCCTTTCTTAAAAGGAGCAAACCTAAAGGCGCAATCATTCGGGGAAAAGCGTCCGATGAAAAACCGTTTGTGGAAATTCCTTTGGAAAGCGGCAGCCGCACTCATCCTTGTCGGTGCCGTCTGCGTCCTGCTCATGTCGCGCGCGGACACCGCCGCGCAAAAGGCCGTGGCGGACACCCGTCAAGCCTTGCGAGCGCAGGGTTTCAAGACCGATCTCGCCGATTTTGATCTCTCAACCACCTCCGAACTCTACGCACGCGAAGTCCGTCTGCTGGGAACCACCCGCAATCGCGACGCAATTCCGTTTCATGACTATCCAAACCTCATGTCACCGGCGGATGCGGATTCGGCCATCGTGCTGTGGCAGGAGGAATTCCCGCGAACACAGTCCGGCGATGTCCTCTGGCCCTTGCTGCGCGAGGCAATGGACGAATATCGTCAGCCGCTCGACGACGCCAGCGATGCCGCGCTGTCCGGCCCCATCCGTTTCAACCTGGATGCCAGCGCAGGCAACGCCATGCTGCTTCCGCACCTCGCCCCGTTGAAAAATCTCACGCAGTTGTTCAACAGCCGCGCCGCTCTCAATCTTCACGACGGCGACAGGGATTCCGCATGGACAAATGTTCTCGCCGCAACACGGTTGGTGACGGCTTGGGACACGGAACCGGTGGAGATTTCGGAACTCGTGCGCTTTGCAGACACCAAACTCGTGTTCGACGCCACATGGCAATTGTTGCAGACCAACGGCTGGACGGACGACCATCTCGCACAGTTGCAGTCGGAATGGGCGGCGACGGATTTTTTGACCAATCTGCCGGACACCGCCGCCTTCAAGCGCGCCTCCGAGGTGGCGGCGTGCCAGTGGGAGCGCGAGCAATCCACCGGAATCGGATATTCCCTCGCCGATTTCTCACGGGATGCGCTGCACAATCCCACCGGCGTCTTCTCCGAGTTCGCCCGCTACTGGAAACAGCGCGATTACCGCGGGCATGGCAGTTATGAGGACGAAAAAAACCTGCTCCTCTTTTACCGCGACCGCGAAGTGGAGCTTCGCACCGCCGTTCAATCCCCCACGTGGCTGCAAATGCGCGACCTGCCCGGCGTCGCCAACGTGCCCCAATTCAATTCTCCATTCCAGTCGCGGCTTCAAGCCATGATGAACCTGCATCGCATTGGCATGGCGTTCCAACAACAAGGGTCAACCTTGATGGCACACGCCGCCGAGTCCGAGGCGCGGCGCAGAATCCTCGTCACAGCCATCGCATTGGAACGCTATCATGGAAAGAACGGCGCGTATCCCGGCACGCTCGCCGCCCTTGCGCCTGATTTTCTAAAAGTTGTTCCCGTGGATTTCATGGACGGCCAGCCTTTGCGCTACCGGCTCACGGACGACGGCCATTTCATCCTGTATTCCGTCGGCTTGGATTGCGCGGATGACGGCGGGAAGATGCCGGCACCGCGTTCGCGGCGAATGCCCGTCTCCGGCATGGGAAATCTTGGCGCTCCATCGCAGGGCGACATCGTCTGGCCACGTCCCGCCAGCGTCGCCGTGATCAACGCCGTCCAGCGGCGCGAAAAAACCGAACGCGAAAACAAGGCCGATGAATTGGAAGAAGTGCAGGCGAACGCGGAATGGAATTTCACCATCAAACGCCAGTCTGAAGTGGAAAAACTTCTCGCCCAAAAGCCGGAAACGCCTCCGGACAACATGATGTATCATGGCAAGCCTCTCGCGGATGTTCTGCAGAATGTGAATTCCACCGGCGCAAACCGGCTTTCGCCCGCCGAACTGCTCGCTCTCCATCAGATCAACACCGGCGCGGAACCGGAAACGGTCACCTTTGAAGTCCCCATCGCCTACGATGTGCTCACCAACCTCGGCAGCCTTGACCTTTACGTGGATCCCGCCTCCGACACCGACTCCGACGTGGGCGCCAATGCCTTGCAATGCGACTTCAGCCGCGCGGCCAACGGCGATTGCCTGCTGGCGTGGAGCACCATTTACGAATGCCCCGGCAAACATGCGCTGACGATTGGGCTGACCTTGAACGACCTGGCGCCCGACAAGCAGGATTTCGGCGGACCCATGCTGCCGTTTGAAGTAACCAACCTGTGCCAGTTCAGTTTGTCCTCCGCGCACTTCGATCCCGAAACGGGATCCACCTGGCGCGCGCGATTGCCGGAGAAAAACGCCAGCTACATCGTCGAATGCAACACCACCAACGGCGCGCACCTCAAGACACTCACCGGCAGCACCGCCAACGGAATCATCACCGTGCATTGGGATTTGATGGACGACCACGGCCGGCACCTCACCGACGATTTTTTCAATTCCGTCTTCCACATCACCCTGCCGGACTCCGACCGCACGCAGACATTGAACGGGCCGTGAGAAATTGCGCCGGTGTGGCGGCGTCCCGGCAGGGTGCCGCATTCATGGAACGGAGGTGTAATCTCCGCCTGTTCTCCCGAGAGCCGCATTCTTCAATTCCAAAAGTTTTCCGGCGCTCTTTTTGGCAGGACCAACAGGCTTGGAAGCCACGCCGACGGCCTTGGCAATCGCAGCAACGGGCTTGGGAGCTAAATCAACGGCCTCGGCGGTCGCACCAACGGGCTTGGCGACCGCACCAACGACCTTGGAACTCACGGCAACAAGCTTGGAAGTCACGCCAACGGACTTGACGGTCNNGCAATCGCAGCAACGGGCTTGGCGATGACGCCAACGAACTTGGCAATCGCAGCAACGGACTTGACGGGGAGACCAACGGCGTTGGGATGCCCCAAAAGGCCGTCAAGACCATCCATCCGTCGGTCAGGGCGGTCAGTCCCTTGACCGCCGGGGGCGCAGGCTGGCAACCGGGCGGCGCGCATGGAGTGACGCGCCCCGCCCAGCCTGTCGCACCACCGGCCAGACCCGGACTAACCCTTTATTGTCTTATCCAGAGCAATAAATGTATAAGCCATTTGAATAATAATTCCTTGCCGCTTTACAGGGCCGCTGGTAGAATTGCATCCGCAGGCTGGAGCCAGCCCGTCGGGCATGTTGTGTTTTTGCACGCGAGGATGACTTGTCGGCCTGATAACAAATCAACGACAAACAAAAGGAACAATATGAAAGCGGAAGTTCAATTCGTGGTGGACAGGGCCAATGCCACCAACGCCGTGGCGGAGGCCATCCTGGCGGATTGGGAATGGGCGGAGAAAACGGTCGTGCAGATGACGGCCGACACCAAGGCGCTGACCGACCAGGCCGCCATCTCCGACAACCAGGCCAGCGTCCTGAAAAACACCGTCTCCCAGAAGTCCGGCGCGTTCATCAATTATCATCA
This sequence comes from Limisphaerales bacterium, assembly GCA_003133815.1. GTDB lineage: Bacteria > Verrucomicrobiota > Verrucomicrobiia > Limisphaerales > UBA11358 > UBA11358. The sequence goes on from PKZR01000196.1 coordinate 3,732, forward strand.
GAACACCGTCACGCTGCTGGGGATGACGCGGACGCATTATCGCAACAACTCCGCCGCGCTGGCGACGTTGAAAAACCTTCATGCAAAGGGTTATTCGGAACAGGACATCATTGTTGAAGGCGCGACGTTTGCCAATGTCTGGAAGCAACTGGATGCGACCTATGTGCCGGACAAGGGCTGGACGCTGACCGCGTATCAGGCCGCAGGCACGGATCTGGCGGCGAAAGCCGGGGCGGTGACGACGGCGGCGGTGGCGGCCACCAATGAATCCGCCAAGACGGATGATCTGGCTGCCGGTGTGGAGGACACAAACGTGGCGTGGTATGCCGATGCCACCAAGAAGTTCGGCCCGGACACGCCCAACGGCGTGATCATCCGCCAGCGGATTCCCACCACCACCTCCACTGTGAACCCGCCGGCCCCGCCGGTGGTTGAGGAGGCGCAGGCGCTGGGCGGCGGAAAGGTTCACATTGATTTTCAAAAGCCGGATTCCGGTTACATCCAGATACTGCATCAGGGTCCGGGCGAGCCGGCGTTCACGGTGCTGGTGGACCATCTGAACGGGCTGTTTTTTGAGCAGGGCGGCTTTGCGCCCGGCGCGCATAGTTTCAAGTTCGTCGGCATCAATTCCGGCGGCCCCGGCGATGAAAGCGCGCCCATCGTGATACAGGTGACGTGAAGGACGAATATGTGGAACCCAATAAATGATCTGGAGCGGGCCTATCAGGACGCGCATCTGGGGCTTGAGGAGACGGTGGAATACTTCCGGCAGTTGCGGGAGTCCATATTGATATTCCTCGTGCCTTACAAGCCGGGAATGGCGGCCCTCCAGCAGTTCGGGGTGGGCAAGACCATCACGTTCACCACCCTTTCAATCTCAGGGGAGCAGATGATCCCCATCTTCACGTCGTCGGAACGCGTGGAGGAGGCGTTGAAAAATGCCGGCATGTGGGACAAGAAGAATGGCGTGGCCGAAATGCTGGGCAAGGAGCTGTTGCATGTGCTTACCATGCAGGGGGACACTTTCAAAGTTGCCGTCAATCCCGGTTGTTCGTGCGGCTCGCGGATCATGGACTTCAAAATGTTGCAGTCCATCGTGGACGGCTCGGCGCTGGAGATAGGCTCACCGGGCGAACGGGCGATGGGTGGGCTGTGCATCTCGTTGCCGGAAAGCCAGCCGGAGAGTTTGAAGGGGCCGCTGTCAAAGTTTCTCGGCACGCTGCCGGAAGTGAAGGCGGCATGGCTGTTCAACGAGGAGGAACCTAAGAAACCGTTCGAGCAGGTGTATGTGGTCGGGCTGGCGGTGGCGGGCGGCAACGCGGAGGAGATACGGCAGGAGGCGGCGCTGGCGCTCGCCAGCATCTGCCCGCCGGGATGGAGTTCGCGCGCGATCATCATGGACGCGAAGGACCCGGGCTTCACCGACATCATGCGCTGCCCGTCGTTCTACCGCACGGCGGATTATGAGCCGCCGCCGAAAGAGGCGGAGCCGACCCCGACAGCAGCGCCGGACGGGAAGAAAATTTAATCAGCCAGCCCGAAAGCAAAACGGCGGCGGTCATCGCGACCGCCGCCGTTTTGAATTTACTGCTGGGCGCGTTAGAAAAACTTCGAGGCGGGGGCGTTGGTGTCGGTGAAGGTGCCGGTGCCGCTGGTGTTGGTGAAGGTGCCGGGGTCGCGTCGTGACGGGGACTGGGGCGGACGCCTTTGCGGAGGTTGATGGCCTCCTGCGCCTGCGAACTGCCACGGCCAAACGCGGTGATGACCATGTCGCAAGCATTGCTGCAATCGGTGTAGGCCGCCACGTTGGCGGCATTTACCAGGACGGTCTGATCTCTTAACTGCGTCTTGAATCCCTCTTGGACATCGTTTGCCGCCGCCAGTGCTTTCGCCTCTGGATCAATCTTGGCGGCGATCATCTGCGTTTTATACTTTGTTAACATCTTCTCGGTCGTGCCGCAGAAGCCGATCACCTCGTTGACCGGATACGTTACTTTTTTATTTGGCATATGAGTTGTTGACGGCTTTTTAGGACCTCAAACGGCGTGCGGAGCGTTCCATTTCGTTCCGTCATTCCATCGGGGAACAAAGTCGTCTGTTATTATTTTAGGTGTTTGTTTTCAGTTTGTTGTTCATTTCCAGTTTTGAAGCCGTGGACGCTTCGAACCGGTTGGAATAAAACACTGCGCCACCCGGCCCGCCGCGCCGGAACATCAGCCGATGCCGGCGTATTCTTCATCCACCTTCAAATTCAAGCCCATGAGGACGTAATCATAAGTGACGGCCTTCATGTCGAGCACGTAGTCGTCCAGCTTCAGGAGTTCGTTGAAGCCGAGCTGCGCGAGGACGTGGCGGGCGATCTTCCGCTCGCCGTTCACCTCGGCCTCCAGCTTCCGCAGGCCGCAATGGCGCGCGATCCCAATCAGCTCGGTGACGAGCACCTTTGAAACGTCGCGTCCGCGATATTCAGGATGCGTGAGCAGAGTGATGAGGCCGATGTGCCGCTTCCATCCGCCGAGACGCCGGTGCAGCGTGGCTTCGCCGATGACCTTGCTGCCCTGCATCATGAGGAGCGGGAGGTTCCGCTCAAAGTCCGGGTGACGGCACCAGTCGCGAACGGAGAGGGGGTCGGTGAGCGATTGTTTGATGAACAGCCGTTCCTCCTCCGGCACCGAGAGCAGGAATTTGTGCAGGCGCTTTTCGTCGCGCTTGCCGAGCGGCCGCACCAAGACGGATGTGCCGTCGCGGAGTTTGAGAGAGGCGGGATATTTTTCGAGGACGTATTCAAGCATCATAAAAAGCCTGTGTGTTTTTTGGATGCATTTTTACATCGGGCGAGACGCTTAAAGAAGAGAAATGTGCGAAATCACAACTAATGGTTTAAGAAAGCCAAAAAACGCAAAAGTTTTCGGTCTGAGGACGAAATCTTTGCGGAATTTGTCCGGCGCGCCCGTTCACCGGGCTTGCAGGAAAATTTCACGTCACGAACGAAATTGGAATAACGTAAAAAGAAAAACGGCGGTTGCAGGCAATTGCAACCGCCGCCGGATGAGATGTCGATTTACATGTGGGCGATGATGTTGTCGCCGAACGCGGAGCATTTGATTTCGGTGGCGCCTTCCATCTGCCGCGCGAAGTCGTAGGTGACCTTCTTGGAGCCAATCGCGCCGTTCAGGCCTTTGAGAATCAAGTCCGCCGCCTCGGTCCAGCCCAGGTAGCGGAACATCATTTCGCCGGAGAGCACCACCGAGCCGGGATTCACGACGTCCTTGTTCGCATATTTCGGGGCGGTGCCGTGCGTGGCCTCGAAAATCGCATGGCCGGAGACGTAATTGATGTTGCCGCCGGGCGCGATGCCGATGCCGCCGACCTGCGCCGCGAGCGCGTCG
>PKZR01000096.1 GCA_003133815.1 Limisphaerales bacterium
GCATGGAGATCATCGAGGCCTATTGCCGCACCATCGTGGTTGCCGGCCAGCTCGGCAAGCCCATCAACACTTTCACCGGGCCGCAGATGAAGGAACTGCTCAACATCAAGCAGAGCCTCGGCTTTGTGGACCCGCGCTTCGGCATGAAGGAATGCGAACTCTGCGACAGCGGCGACTGGCGCCCCGGTGTCACCTGCGAAGTGCCCGCGCGCGAAGATGCCATCGGCAAGGACCCCGACGCCGAGGCCATGGTCAAGGCCATCACCGACCAGATTCTCTCGCAGATGAAGAGTTGAACTTCTTCTGCATAAAGTGCCGCCAGCTAGTCCCGGATTGAATTAAAATCAGACCATCGGACTGATAATTTTATCGAACGACTTGATAAATAGATTGAACTGAATGACTATTTATACGAACAACATGATAATTATAATGGCATAAACGATAAATATCACGAACGAAGTGATTATTTTAACTAATTGACTTATTAATTTCACTAGCAGAACGATTAATATAATGGCATGAACAATAATTTTATAGAATTAACTGATAAATTAATCCGTTATTGACTTCAATTTGCCAGTAAAACATCATATTTGGCATGAATACGACCACCGGAGCCGCGAAAACCACCACTGTGACGCCATTGCCGGACTTGGATTTGCTCGCGGGCGCGCTTGGCAATCCGAAACGATGGAAAATGCTGAAGGAATTGAGCGCCGGCGAACTGCGCACGATTGGCGAACTGGCAGCCGTGGCCGGTTGCAACTACGACAACGCCGGCCAGCACCTCGCCGTGTTGCGCAAGGCCGGACTCGTCGTGCAGGGACGCGGACGGCATTATGAGATTCCGAAGCAATATTTTTCCGCGCCCGGCCAGTTGGACTACGGCCATTGCCTGCTGCGATTTGATGTGGCGGGTTAAACCGCGAAATACACATAATACGCGCCGGTAATTTTCCGTTCGTGTATTTCGCGTGGTTCGCGGTTAAAAAATGCGCCGCCAACCTGACCCGGAATGGATCGGATTGAAGACGGAAGAATCGCTGGAAAAATGAGCGCGAAATTGTCGGGGCATTTTTGAAGTCGCGGAGCGACGCGCGATAATAGCCCACGGTAAAACCGTGGGTAAATCGCACCCGACAAGACAAGCTCCGGCAGGAGCGGCAGAACAAAACCATTTTGCGCGATTGTTTTCTGTCGCCCCTGCCGGGGCTTGTGGTTTTTGCCGGACTAAACCCACGGTTTCACCGTGGGCTACTATCTGCCGCGCCTCCGGCGCTGGACGCGGCAAATTTGCCGCGTTAAAGCTGCTGGGGTTTTATAGTTTTGATTAACAATTCAACTTCCAAAACCGCATCGTATTGTTCTTTGATGATTTCTTTGTTCACGAAATCATTTTTAACACGCTTCAAGAATCCCCGGACTTCCTTGTTCATCGCAGCGAGCTTGTTCACTGTTTCCCAATCAATAATTTCTTTGGTTTTGGGCTGGAACAACACGCTGCTTGCACCCGGATCGGAAATATCCAAGTGAATTACTCCAATTCCAAACGATGAGGACAGCCTGCGCAACTCTTCGACAAAGTCTGTGTCGCTCGATATTTCTGCGGCCACCAAATATCCCTCGTTAGCCCACGACGAATTGGACACCGTTTGAAAAAACGCCTCTCGCAAGTTAGAAAAGCCGAGCTTTTTCTTTAGCTCGAAAGAGAAAAGTTTAAGCGGAACTCCGCCGATTGTCTGGCTCAAGTCAAAAACTTCTGTCTCCCATTCTTTGAGCGGGAAATAACAGCCGACCATGTCTGGATGAATCCATTCTCCAAACGCCTTCTTTTCGGATTTTTGATGGTTAATTGTTTTGGTATGCGCTCCAAGAAAACTGTTGGCGTAGTAAGCAAGAAACGGATGTAAATCTTTCTCATCGTATCCTGATTCTTTTTGTAATGTCGGTTGAATAATCTCTGTTTTAACCAAGCTATCTTGGTCGGGAATTTTCGTTTGTCCCTTGAGTGCGAAGCGCGCTGGCCGCGCCCCAATTTTTTCAAATGGAGAATCCTTGTCGTCTCTTACCATTACAAAAAGTCTTGCACCCAATGTTGCCCAAGGAGTTTTTCCCTTCGTCAACAAAAGTTTGTCGTATCCCATTTCAACCGCAGTTTTCCAGATTTCATCGGACGTCATTGGCTTTTGCTGTTCGGCAATGACTTTTTTGGCCAGTTCAATGAAGGTTAATTGTTTCATGCGATTTTCCATTTTTTTAACTTTCCCTCGGTCTTTTGACGACGACTTCGACTTGGGATTTGTTTTTCGCGATCATGTTCGCGGGCAGAATGCCGCGCCAAAATACGTTCGGGTAAATCACCGCGCCGCGACCGAGGATGCTGCCGGGGTTCAGCACGGCGTTGCAGCCGGCTTCCGCGCCGTCGCCCAGCAGCGCGCCGAACTTGCGCAGGCCGGTGTCGAAGGGCACGCCGTCCATCTCCACGGTGATGTTGCCGGGGAACATTTTCAGGTTGGAAATCTTCACGCCCGCGCCGAGGTGCGCCTTGTGGCCGAGGATGGAGTCGCCGACGTAATTGAAGTGCGGCACCTGCGCGCCGTTGAAGAGGAGNNTCTTGCCGATGATGGCGGGGCCTTTGATGAGCGCGCCGGGTTCCACAACCGTGCCTTCGCCGATGAGCACGCGGTCGCCGATGCTTGCGCCGGGGAACCGCTTGGGCGGATTCTGCCGGGTCACGCTGGCGAGGTAGCCGTCAATGATTTTGAGGGCGTCCCAGGCGTGGCTGCAGCCGGCGAAAATCACGGCGTGCTCGGTTTGCGCGAGGTCAAACAGGTCGGCTGGTTTGAACATGACGGCAAGTTAGAGGAAACGCGCGGCGTCGGCAAAGGGAAATGGGGCGGTTCATGGAAGGCCTCGCCCGGAGTAATTGATAATCCCGGCATGGCGGAAAAAAGTTGATGAAAGGACGATTCGGTGGTAGCCAGTCAGCATGAGAATTGCCCTGTTGTTGGTTATGATGGTGTTGTCGGCGTCGGCGCAGACCAATCTGGTTTTGTCCCCGAACCCGCCGGCGGAAGCGATGCAGGTCCAGACCAACCTGAGCGTGTCGGCTGCGCAACGATACGAGCAGGTGAGGATGTATTGCATCCAAAACCGCCGTATCATCTGCGGCAAGATCCTGAAGGTGACGCCGGAGGGGATCGTGGTCGACAGCGGTTACACGAATTTGATGAGGGTGCCGTTGAACCAGTCGTGGTATATCCCCGGCACGGTGGTGGCGTCGCGCGCGGGCGGTTTTGTGGAGGCCAACGAGCCGGATGCGGTCTGCGTCGGGAAGGTTTTCCTGACCGACCTGCCGAAGCTGCGGGGCGTGGGGGCCAGGCTCAAGAGTTATGATTACGTGAACATCGAGGGATTTCCGGTGGGCCAGTACACCTACACGTCGGTCGGCACCGTGCAGCGGACGGTGCGGGAATTCACCACGAAGCTTCAGAATGCCGCCCTGTGGAACTACCAGCAAACCCTGCCGCAAAGCACGCCGCCGAAATGACCGCTGGATTCCGATTCGTGAAATGGTTGTCCCGGGGCAGAGGCATCGCCGGGGTTTTGATTGCGGCGGGTGTGGCGGTTGTTTCCTGCGCCACCACGGGCAAATCCACCGCGCCTTACGGGTTAAGCATGAGGCCGCTGCCGAAACCTTATCTGCAAATGCCCCCGCGCGCGGATGGCGACCTGCCGCGGCTGATTTCCCAGACAGGAGTTTTCAAGGATGCAGCCAGCCTCACGCCGGATGACCCGTTGATTCCGTATGATCTGATTGTTTCATTCTGGTCGGACGGCGCGGCCAAAACGCGCATGGCGTCGGTGCCGGGGAAAATCAAGTTTGCCGCCACGGGCGAATGGGTTTTCCCGCGCGGAACAGTGTTCGTGAAAACATTTGATCTGGTGACGAATGAATTAAATCCGAATCTGAAACGCCGGCTCGAAACGCGCCTGCTCGTGTGCGATTCGGCGGGCGGTGTTTATGGAGTCACCTACAAATGGCGCGCGGACAACAGCGACGCGGAGCTGATGGAAACGAACCTGACCGAGAAGATCGCCATCACGACCGCGACCGGGGTGCGGACGCAGGCGTGGTATTATCCGAGCCGCGCGGACTGCCTGACCTGCCACACGGCCAATGCCGGTCTTGTGCTGGGCGTGAAGACGCGGCAGTTGAACCACGACTTCAACTATCCGTCCGGCGTGACGGACAACGAGTTGCGCGCGTGGAACCACCTCGGCCTGTTTGACAGAAGGCTGGACGAATCGGCACTGGACACGTTTCCAAAACTTGCGCGTGCGGATGATTTGTCGCGCAGCCTGGAAGACCGCGAGCGCTCGTATCAGGACGAGAACTGCGCGCAATGCCATCGCCCCGGCGGCGAGGTGGCGAATATCG
>PKZR01000209.1 GCA_003133815.1 Limisphaerales bacterium
GTGATATGGGGTGTTTCCCTACCTGGCGATTCGATGAGTAGTGTTTGCAACCAAGCTGGCAAAGCGAAGCAGCGTCGGGCTTGAAACATTGCCCTCGCCCTCTGGCAACCCAACATTAACCAATCGGTCAACTTTTAGTTGCCGGATGGAACAGACATCGGCTGTTGCGGTTTGACTTGAATGCGCCATCTCAAACCTCCAGTTGCCACATAGGCCAGCATGGCTGCCAGCATCATGATCGTGCAGAACCAGATCCGCCAATCACGATGGGCGCGTTTCCAATAGGGACGACGGCCATGACCACCAGTGTCATCGTTATTCGGATCACCACGCGGATGGGGGATTTGCTTTGAATCATTCATTGGTTCATTGCGTTATGACTTCCATGTTTTGGCCAAGTTTATCAGTGCAATGGCGACGATACATGACGGCTCAGGCAAACCGTTTGAGCGGGTGCCTTATTTAGTCCTCTTCATCCGAGTTAAGTGCCGCCGATTCCCAGACGGACTGGCTCATTTGATCAATCTCCGCTTCGGCCACTCCCTCCTCCACCAGCCGTTCATTGTCGCTTCGGCCTTCCTCGTCCTCATCCTCGCTGGGTGCCGCTGGCACTTTGTGTCCGGTGGAACCGGGCGCTGGATCCCAGCGTTCGGCTTCGGGTGCGGATTCAAGCAGGGCTTCCTTCGGGTCAATGTCCGATTCGCCGGTCAATTCCCGTTTGGCCTGCGCAAAATGTGCCACGGTCGCGGCTCCCGATATTTCACCGTCAATGGCGGCCAGTTCTGCAGCCCGTGCGCGCACCATCTGGGGTGTCACCGTGCCGATGCCGGCGGAATTTTCCGAGATGACGCCGTCCTTCAGTGGATTTGTTTTCATAGGATAAAATTTATCGTGAATGAAAGGTTTGGTCGTTGTGGGAGGTTTTCATTTCACGCGTACCACGGTCCTCGCGCGCGTCGCGGGATTTTGAAAAAATGTTGTCCCGCTTTTTGGGTTTTGGATTTGGCATGGGTTTCTCCTGAACAGGCCGCAACGTGTGGAGTGTTTGTGGAAAGACAGGAGTTTGTTGCGATGCCGCAGGTTTGGTGAAGGGAGATTTCATAATTGTTCGGTTAATCATTCCACTGCTCAAACGGAGGTTAATTGCAGTGGATTTTTAATTTGCCGACGGGTCATGCGCTTCATACACATGATTTTCATGCCATTGGTTTAGAGGATCCTCCAAAATCGCGATTTGATTTGTTGTCAGCAGCGGCTTGATCTTGTTCACAGCCGAATCCCTATAAGGCTGAAGACCGGCCCAGGCCGCCTGCGATTCGCTGCGAGCCGCCCGGATTTGGGCGGCGTTCTTCGATCCGCGCACCTGCCGGCTCACATCTCCGGCGGCATCAATCCTGAATTGGTTGGCCACCTCATATTGCTGGCTCATGCTGGCAAAATCATCCTCGAACGGCTTCAACGCCTCACACTGTTTATAGGTGAGCTTCATCTTATCCTTGAGGCCGGGCGGTAGCAGCGAGTGTTCCCCCAATGTCCGCTCGCACATCACCGCATCGTGATATTTCAAGGTCAGGACGATCGGGAAATTTTTGGATTTGGGATCGGTGTAAATGCTGTTGGTTGTGATGCACTGCGCGCGCAATGCCGGGAGGACGGCAAGCATCAGGCAACCAACGATTGCGAACAGGAGGAATTTGAAGTTCATACCTTATTTCGCGGCCTGCGAATGGGCTTCCACAAACCAGAGCCATTTGTCTATGCCGCGTGACACCTCGGTGAACAGATCCGCCGTGTCGGCGTCGTCCAACGCGTTCGCCTCGTCAATCGTCGCTCGGGCTTGCTGGCCGAACGTGGACAGCGCGCGGGCCACGAACTCCACATGCTCCATGCCTTCCGAAATCTCCGGCGAATATTCAGTGAGCTGCGTGCGGGCCGCCGCCATGCGCACCGTTCCCTCGGCCACGCCGCCGAGCTGCACGATGCGTTCGGCAATCTGGTCCACATAATCCTCCACCGCTTCCGCCACCTTGTCAAAAAGTTCGTGCAGGCCGATGAAGCTCGGGCCTTTCACATTCCAATGCGCCTGCTTCATCTGCAGTTGCAGGTCCACGGCGGACGCCAGCCGCAGGTTCAGCAGCGCGTTCAATTCCGTCCTGCGCTCCTTGGAGATGTCGTTTTCCGTCTCATACATTTTGGGCTCTTCCGTGCGGGTGCCATTCAAAGTTTTCATGATTTTGTGATGCTTGGGGTTTGTTGGGGTGTGATGGAGATTTAGTTACGACTTGTTGTGAAATCCGTGCGTGCGCGTAAGGTTGCGTTCCGCGATCAATTCCGCCTCCGCCGCCAGCCAGTGCTGCACTTCGTGTCCCCGCAGTGAACCCTGGTTCACATAACTGAAATAGGCCTTGCGGGCCACCTCGTCCGGTGCCGGCACAAATTCGGCCTCACCCTGGGTCGATGTGGCAAACGCCGTAGGCCGCGAGGTGGTGGCCGGGTTTTGATTCTGGCTCTGGGAAAATTTAACGTGTTTCATAATCAAAAAAGTACGGGTTCCTCGTGTGCGGGCACGACCGCCGGGATCAGCAGGTGCGGGGGACATTTCTCCACCGCGTCACTCGTCAGGTTCACGAATACCGTGGAATCGTCGTAACTGATCCGGTCCACAGTGCTCACCGGTATCACCACTTCTTTGCCGGTGAACCGATGGCCGATCTTGATGACCAGTTGCCGGATCACCCAGCTTTGGGTGTCCATCATGAAATCGCAGACATGGCCGCTCGTGCCGTCGCTGGCCTTGAGATGATATCCGTTCACCGCCTGCGTGCTCAGCAGATGAGCATCTGACCGTTTGTGTTTCGTATAGACCGGGGCCGGATGCCCGCTCGGCACGGTGGTCGGGGGCGATTCCAGAACCGGGAAACCCCTCATGCCGCCCCACAAACCGTCTCCCTCCCAATAATATGGCCAGCCATAATAACGATGATATTCCTCCTCATATTGACGTGACACCGGCTTGTGCAAATCAATCGAAGGAGCACCCTCGATCTGTTTCCGCGTGAGGTTCACCGTCAGGATTTTACCGGCCTGATGCAGGCCGCCAAAGGCGTGGGGCGAGAGCAGCACCTGCCGTTTGGGCAGCCAGTCGCCCGTGTCGGCAAACACATAGCGCACCGCCCAGTTCTGGTCGTCAAAATAAAAGTCCTTCACATGGCCGATCTCGCCATCTGACGCCCCGAGTTTGTTTCCGTATAATTGTTTGATGCTTTGCAACATATTTTGGTTTGTTAGATTGTGTGAACCGTCCGCATTCAAATCCTGCCCAGCAACATGAGCACCAGAATGATGACCAGCACCGCGCCCAGCCCGCCGGTGGGGTAATAACCCCAGTTCCGGCTGTGCGGCCACGCCGGGAAGGCACCGATCAACATCAGTATCAGCAGCACCAGTAAAATGGTTCCTATCATAATGATCCTTTCAGTGTGAATTTGGTTGGTTTGCTTTTTGAACTCTTGCCGTGCCCTGCAGCGAACCGCCCAAGGCGAGTCCGATCCGGGAATTTTTAATGGGAAGTTTTGTGCAGTCCATGGGATGAGATTAACCCAATGCCCTGAGCTTGCCATGGGGTGTTACCCTACCAAACCACGCACAAAATAATTCCTTCTCCGCATCGGGTGTGGAGCAACGGTCTTGAAAAGCAAAAGGTTTGCAGAGTTCGTTTTTATGAGTGCATCCATTTGAGGGTAGATGATGTAGTTGATTCTTGTTCCCAAGGCGGTCAACATCCACCATCAGATTGATTTTGCATATATGATATGACAACGCCAGCCAACCATCCGCGCGATCCGTTGCATTGCATTACGCTGGAGAGCATCATCAACCAGCTCGTCCAGCGGCATGACTGGAGCGAGATGGGAAGGCGCATCCCCGTCCGTTGCTTCCGATTGAATCCGACGGTGAAATCCAGCCTCACGTTCCTGCGCAAAACTCCATGGGCGCGGAAGCGGATTGAAGACTGGTTCATCGCCTAATCATGAGGCAGAAGTTTCCTTGAAACTGGCGGGCATGTTTTGCAATGCCCGCATTTACCGCTTACAAAAGTCTCTCCAGCCCAATCTGGTGGGGATAATACCCCATATCACCGGCCAGAAATCCGGCGCATCCTCCTTGAGGAAATCATCGGCGACGTGACAACATCAGAACATTATTTCACCGGGCAGGATGATTGTTGGAATCGCGATCGGGAACAAATATGCCATGCAGACACTGCCATTGCGCCTTCATAACTGGGTGACGGACATCACGCGCGCCCGACCGACCGGTGGCGAGCCGCCGTTGCGGGCTGAGTTGTTCAGCGTTGAACAACTGGCACGCCATGCCCGGATGCTTGCGGCCAATCATCAGGTGGTCACCGGCCAAGGCTCGAATAATCTGCTCTCGCGGCTCGGGCAAAACGAGGACATCCTCCGCACCTTTAATCGCGCCACCCTCGTCGTCAAACCCGGCCGCCGCATAACCCCCGCCGCAGAATGGCTGCTCGACAATTTTTACCTGATTGAGGAGCAGATTCAAATGGCCCGGCGGCATCTGCCGCGCGGCTACAGCCGGGAACTGCCCCGCCTCTTGAACGGCGCCTGCGCCGGGCTGCCGCGCGTCTATGACATCGTACTGGAATTGATCTCGCACGTGGACGCGCAAATTGATGCGGAACCGCTCAGCGCCTTCGTCGCCGCGTATCAAACGGTGCATTCCCTGAAACTCGGCGAGCTGTGGGCAATTCCCATCATGCTGCGCCTGGGCCTGATTGAAAATCTCCAGCGCGTCACCACCCGGCTCACCGTCGCCCGGACGGATCGCGACCTCGCGGATTTGTGGGTGAACCGGTTGCAGGAAATGGCGGAGAAAGATCCGTCACACCTCGTGATCGTCGTGGCGGACATGGCGAAGTCCGACCTGCCGTTGTCCAGCTCGTTCGTGGCGGAATTCTGCCAGCGGTTGTCGCGGCAAAGTCCGGTGCTGCACCTCGCGCGTGGCTGGCTCGAACAGCGGCTTGGTCAGCTCGGCTTGTCCATCGAACAACTCGTCCAGTTGGAAANNNNCGCGATCGCTACCGGCATTCGGTGGAATTTCTGGCCCGGCAAAGTAAATTTTCGGAAGCGGACATAGCGCAGCGCGCCGTCCAACTGGCCGCTGACCGTGCGCGTCTAAAAGTCGAAAGCGATCGCGCCACCCATGTTGGTTTTTATCTGATCGACAAAGGCCGGGCCGAACTCGCACGGCTCGCCCAAGTCCACTGGCCGTGGCAGACCACGATTGAGCGCTGCATCCACCGCTTTCCCCTGGCATTTTACGCCGGCGGAATCGGTTTGCTGACGCTGCTGGCCACGCTCGGGTTTGTGCGGCAGGCGCTGGCGTTGGACGTGCAGGACTGGAAACTGATTTTCTTCACGCTGGTTTTTCTGCTGTGCGCAAGCCAGTTGGCCGTGGCGCTGATGAACTGGCTGTCCACCTTGCTGGTGAATCCCTGCCTGCTTCCGCGCTTGGATTTTTCCGCCGGCATTCCGGCGGATTGCCGCACGATGGTCGTCGTGCCCACGATGCTCACGAGCGTGGCGGGCGTGGATCGTCTGCTCGAGACCCTGGAGATTCATCACCTCGCGAACCGGGATCAACATCTGCACTTCGCGCTGCTGACGGATTTCCGCGACGCGCCCGCCGAAGCGCAACCGGGCGACGCAACCTTGATTCAACGCGCGCGGGCCGGCATCGCGTCGTTGAACAACAAATATTCTTCCGCCGGCCAAAATCTTTTTTTCCTGTTCCATCGGCCGCGCCGGTGGAACGCCGGTGAAAACCTGTGGATGGGCTACGAGCGCAAGCGCGGAAAGCTCATGGAATTTAACGCGCTGCTGCGCGGCGGTGCGCCCGGTTGTTTTTCCGAAATCGCAGGCGAGACCGCCATCCTGCCGGAAATTAAATATGTCATCACGCTTGATACCGACACGCAGTTACCGCGCGAGGCTGCGCGCCAACTCGTCGGCACGATGGCGCATCCGTTGAACCGGCCGGTGTTCGACGCCACGCGCGGAACCGTCCGCGAAGGCTACAGCATTCTCCAGCCGCGCGTCGGCGTGAGCCTGCCGGGCGCCCGTCGGTCGTGGTTTGTGCGACTGTTTGCCGGCGACGCGGGTATTGATCCTTACACGCGGGAAGTGTCCGACGTGTATCAGGATGTATTCCACGAAGGTTCGTTTATCGGCAAAGGGATTTACGATGTGGATGCCTTTCAGCGCGCGATGGCCGGACGTTTTCCAGAAAATACCATTCTCAGCCACGATTTGCTGGAAGCCTGCCACGCGCGCTCCGCGCTGGTGTGCGACGTGGAATTTTACGAGGAATTTCCCTCGCGCTACAACGTGGACATGAACCGCCGTTACCGCTGGATTCGCGGTGACTGGCAGATCACGCAATGGCTGCTGCCGCGCGTGCCCGGTTCCGATGCGCGGCGCATCGCCAATCCGCTCTCGGTGTTATCGCAATGGAAAATTTTCGACAACCTCCGGCGCAGCCTTGTTCCCGTAGCGCTCCTGCTTTTTTTGCTCGGCGGCTGGCTGTTTGAACCGGGGCTCGGCGGCCTTGGCTTGCTGGTGGTGTTCGGCATCATCGCGCTGCCGGGCCTGCTGGCGGCGGGGTTCAGCGCGGTGCGCAAGCCAGAGGATTTGCCCTGGACAATGCATCTGCACGGCGTCGCCGTGTCCGGCAGCCGGCAGCTCGGTCAGATTTTTCTCACGCTCGCGTTTCTAGCCTACGACGCGTTCATCAGCCTGGATGCCATCGGGAGAACCCTCGTGCGGTTGCTCGTGACTCGCAAACGGCTGCTCGAATGGCAAACTTCGAGCGACTCCGAACGCACCGCGCGCGCCGACCTCGCTGATTTTTATGCGACCATGTGGGTTGCGCCCGGCCTCGCGCTGGCTGCCGGACTTTTTCTCGTGTTACGGCAACCGGCGCAACTCGCATTTGCGCTGCCGCTCCTGCTGGTCTGGCTAGCCGCGCCATGGATCGCGTGGTGGATCAGCCAGCCCATTGAATCCGTCACGCCGGATTTGACCGCCGAACAACTGACGTTTCTGCGCCGCACCGCGCGGATGACCTGGCATTTTTTCGACACGTTTGTCAGCGCGGTGGAGAACTGGCTGCCGCCGGATAATTTTCAGGAAGTTCCCGCCCCGACCATTGCCACGCGCACCTCGCCCACGAACATGGGTCTCGCACTGCTCGCCAATCTGGCCGCGCACGACTTCGGCTATCTGCCGGTGGGCGGCTTGATTGAACGCACGCAAGCCACGCTCGCCACCATGCAGCGGCTTGACCGGCATCGCGGCCATTTCTATAACTGGTATGAGACGCGCACGCTCAAGCCGCTGCTCCCGCTTTACATTTCCAGCGTGGACAGCGGCAATCTCGCCGGTCATCTGCTGACGCTGGCCGCCGGTTTGCGGGAACAGGCCGAGGAAAATATTTTTACGCCGCAAATTTTTGCCGGCCTGCGCGACACGGTAAAAGTCCTCCAGGACTTGCTGCCCGAAAACAAGTCGCTCACGAACCTCGCCACGGAACTGGCATCCGCGCCGGCGGGTCTGCGCGTTGCGTTTGCCTTGTTAGAAAACGCCACGAGGCAGTCCGCTCAAATCGCGACGGCGCTGGCCAACGAAGGGAAAGAAACCAGCCGGTGGGCGGAAATTTTGAAGCGCGATTGCGCAGCGCATTTGGAGGAATTGCGTTTCCTCGCACCGTGGCTGGCGTTGCCAGCTTCTAACCAGTTGGAAGCGAAGTTCGTTCAATTCGATCAGGCGCGCACGTTGCGTGAAGTCTCGAAGTTGGATCAATCGCCCGATCCGTTGGCTGCTGGCCCCGACGATTTCGCACGCTGCCTGCGTGAAGCTGCCGAACACGCCCGTGAGCGGCTGCTTGCGCTCGAAGCCTTGGCGAAGCAATGCGACGAACTCGCCGCGATGGATTTTGCTTTTTTATTCAACCCCGCGCGCGATTTGTTTTCCACCGGCTACAATGTCACCGAACGCCGGTTCGACACCGGCTTTTACGATCTGCTGGCCTCGGAGGCGCGCCTGTGCAGCTACGTCGCCATCGCACTGGGGCAGGTGCCGCAGGATCATTGGTTCTCGATGGGCCGGCTGCTGGTCGCGTCGCACGGCGATCCCATCCTCATTTCGTGGAGCGGCTCGATGTTTGAATATCTGATGCCGCTGCTGGTGATGCCAAATTATGAGAACACTTTGCTTGACCACACCTGCCAGGCGGCGGTGCAGCAGCAAATCGAATACGGAAAATTGCGCGGCGTGCCGTGGGGCATTTCCGAATCCGGCTACAACCGAACTGATGTTCAATTCAATTATCAATACCGCGCTTTCGGCGTGCCCGGTCTCGGCTTGAAACGCGGCCTCGCCGAGGATTTGGTGATCGCGCCTTACGCGACGGCGATGGCGCTGATGGTGGCGCCGGTGGCGGCGTGCGAAAATCTGCAACGGCTCGCCGCCGACGGACGCGCCGGGGCCTATGGTTTTCACGAAGCGGTGGATTACACGCCGGCCCGCCTGCCGCCGGATGAGACCAGTGCGACGATCAAATCCTTCATGGCGCATCATCAAGGTATGAGCCTGCTCGCGCTGGTGAATTTATTGCACGACTGGCCGATGCAACGGCGGTTCATGGCTTGCCCGCTGCTCAAGGCGGCGGACCTGCTCTTGCAGGAGCGCGTGCCGAAGACCGCCGCGAGCGTGTTCATCGAGGATTTGAAATTGGAAGAATCGCGCACGCCCTCCGGCGAGGGCGAAAGCGTGATGCGTGTTTTCACGAACCCCACCACGCCAGCACCGGAAGTTCATCTGCTTTCCAACGGCCGTTATCACGTCGTCATCAGCAGCGCGGGCGGCGGCTACAGTCGCTGGCGTGAACTTGCAGTTACTCGCTGGCGCGAAGACGCCACGCGCGACTGCTGGGGGATGTTTGTCTATCTGCGCGACCTCGGCACCGGTGAATTTTGGTCCACCGCTTATCAACCGACCTTGAAGATGACGAAAGGCTACGAAGCCATTTTCACGCAGGCGCGCGCGGAATTTCGCCATCGTCATGCGGGCATTGAGGTTCACACCGAGATCAGCGTCTCGCCGGAAGACGACGTGGAGTTGCGGCGCATCACTCTCACCAATCGCTCGCCGGTGTCGCGGCAGATTGAACTTACGAGTTACTCGGAAGTGGTGCTTGCCGCGCAGGACGCCGACACGGCGCATCCGGCGTTTAGCAATCTGTTTGTGCAGACGGAATTCGCGCCCCAAACTTCCGCCCTGCTCTGCACCCGCCGCGCGCGTTCCCAGGACGAAAAACCGCCATGGTTGCTCCACCTGATGCAAGCCCAGGGCGAGGGTCAGGGCGAAATTTCCTGCGAAACCGACCGTTCCCGCTTTGTAGGCCGCGGTGGCAGCCTCGCCAATCCGGCGGCGATGCAAAACCTTTCGCCACTGTCGAACACTGTCGGCTCGGTGCTGGATCCCATCATGGCGTTGCGGCGCGCGGTTACATTGCCGCCGTTTGGCACAGCCATCATTGATCTGGTGGTCGGCGTGACCGAGAGCCGGGAGTCCGCGCTCGCGCAGGTGGAAAAATATCAGAGCTCGCGCATGACCGACCGCGTCTTTGATCTCGCGTGGACGCACAGCCAGGTGACGTTGCATCAGCTCGACGTGACCGAGGCGGAAGCGCAAATCTATGGTCGTTTGGCCAGTGCCCTCATCTATGCCGATCCCGCGCGACGCGCCAACCAGGGCGTGCTGCTCAATAATCGGCGCGGTCAAAATGGCCTTTGGAGCTACGGCATTTCCGGCGATTCGCCCATCGTCCTGCTGCGCATCAGCGACACGGAAAAAATCGAAATTGTCCGGCAGCTTATTCAGGCGCACTCCTACTGGCGCACGAAAGGACTGACCGTTGACCTCGTCATCGTGAACGAAGATGTTTCGGTTTATCGCCAGTCGTTGCAGGATCAGATCACCACGCTGATCTCATCCGGCATCGAGGCGCAAATGCTCGACAAGCCCGGCGGCATCTTTGTCCGGCGGCTCGAACAAATCCCCAACGACGACCGCGTGCTGTTGCAGGCCGCAGCGCGCATTGTCCTCGACGATGAAAAAGGCTCGCTGGCAGAACAGCTTGAACACCGCAGCG
>PKZR01000352.1 GCA_003133815.1 Limisphaerales bacterium
TTGAGCATGGCGATGCAGACGACCTGCGAGGTGAACGGCCACAGGCTCATGAACCGGGTGATCTCCTCGCGCTTGGCGTTCTTTGCGATGGCGTCGCCAATCTTCTCCGTCTCGCGGAAGAGGTATTCCTGCTGCGCCTCGTCGAAATTTTCGAGCGGTTGCGCGGAGGTTTCGATGTCGAATACGAGGGTGGCCATTTCCAAGAATTGAACCACCAACACAGCAGGAACACCAAGCTTAAAAACTTTGTGCCTTGGTGTCCTGGTGGTTAAATCGTTCACCGCTTGAACTCCAAGCTTGCCATGTGAATCGCGTCAGTGGCAACTTGCGGCGTCCCAACCTGAAATCAGCGGGCATGGAAACGAACCGTCAGCCTGAATCCGAAGAAGCCAAGCTGCGCGAGCAGTTGGAGGAATTCCTCCGCTACGCGCGCGTGCTGGAGGATGTCACGCGCGCTCCGGCCAATCTGCCGCGCGCCAAGGACATCCGGCCCGTCGTGCCGGTGCATGAGACGTTCCTGCCCGGCTCAATCCTCACCACGCTTTTCCGCAACCCGAAAACCGGCCGCACGACTTCGTTCAAGAGCGAGGACCTGACACAGTTGGACGGCATGACGACCGATTACCTGCTGAATTATTACCAGTCGCAATCGCTGTTCACGCCGGACGATGCCGCGCGGTTGCGCACCAGCATCGAGACGCACACTCGGCGGCTGTATCAGTTGATGCGCAACAGCGAATGGCGCACGCAGGTCTTCAACTACGAAGTCGACAAGGAAAAAGCCGTCCTGCGAAGCCTGCTGCAACTGCGCCTGCTGATTGAATGCGTGCAAATCCTCACGCCGCCGCTGCAAACGGTCAAACGCATCGGCGACGGTGAATTCGATTTGATTGACAACCTCCACGGGCTGGTGCGTCTGCTGGTGCTGGCGTTGTGGCAGCGGCTCGCCACTGACGGCTCGGATTTGCAGGCTTATGGCGCGCTTTCCATCTGCATCTCCGGGATCGCCGCCAAGGCGGACGACGCGCTCGCATTGATCGAATCCGGCTACGCCGCCTCCAACGGAGATCAAGCCGCGTTCACAAAATGGTTCGAGAAAGGCGGGCGCAAGGCGATGGAACGGGTGGAAACCATGTTGCAGCCGGTGGACCAGCACGGGCTGGATGAAATTTTCAAATTGTTCACGCGCCATTCGCTGGATCTGGGATTGCAGCCGATCACGATTGAATTTGTCCGGCAGAATCTGCAAACGCTTGTGACGACGCTGGCGAACATGGACCACGAAATGTCCGACGCCTGCCGTCGCCGGTCCGCCGTCATCACCGCGCAGTTCACGGAAGTGTCGCGGCAATACGCCGTGGATTTCACCGCACGTGCCGCCGATCCCGGCGTCAGCGAGGAGGATCTCGCGGCCATCTTCAAGGAACTCGACGCGCTCGTCGGCATGGAGCCGGTGAAGAACGAGGTTCATCGCGCCACAAACTTCGCGCGGATGCAGGTTATTCGTCGCCAACAAAATTTGCCCGTGGTGCAGGCGAGTTTGCACAGTGTTTTCTTCGGCAACCCCGGCACCGGCAAAACCACCGTCGCGCGGCTCATGGGCCGCATCTACAAATCACTCGGCCTGCTCCGGCGCGGGCATGTTGTCGAAGTGGATCGAGGACGTCTCGTGGCCGAATACGTCGGGCAAACGGCGGTGCGCACCCACGCGGCGATTGATTCGGCGCTGGACGGGATTTTGTTCATTGACGAAGCTTATTCGCTGGCCGGGCGCGGTACGGAAGATTTCGGCAGCGAAGCCATCGAGACTTTGCTCAAGCGAATGGAGGACGACCGTGACCGGCTAGTCGTCGTCGTCGCGGGTTACAACGAGCCAATGAAACAATTCATCTCGTCGAATCCCGGCCTGGAATCGCGCTTCACCAATTATCTCAATTTCCCCGATTACCAGCCGGAGGAACTTCTGGAAATCTTCCATCGCATGGCCGCGCAGAGCGGACTGGTTTGTGCGCCGGATGCGGAGCAAAAAGTTCTGGCCATCTGTAACAACCTGCACGCCGCGCGAAATGCGCAATTCGGCAACGCGCGCGAAATGCGGAATCTGTTCGAATCCGCCGTGCGCAACCAAAGCACGCGGCTCGTCGCCAGCGGCCAGTGCGACCGCGAATCGCTCACATCGTTGCTGCCGGAAGACTTGCCCGCCAACTTTGAAACCGGGATTCCCGGGCCGGACGATCCCAAACCCGCCACCTCAAGAATTGCGCCAAGGGCGGGTTGAAATTACAGAAGAAGACCGCTAAACGGGCGTAGCGATCAAATCGTAGTCCGTGTGTCCGATGACTTTCACCCTGGCAAATTCTCCAACCGGCAGCTTGCCGCGGATATAAACGCGACCATCAATATCCGGCGCATCCGCTTCGCCGCGTCCGACAAAGTAATGGCCTTTCATTTGTGAAGTGTGTTTGTCGGTCTCGCGGATCAAGCCGTGTTCCCAGGAACTGACATTCGCGTTTTGAAGCTGTTTCGCGTTTGCTTCGCCTTCGACGAGGACTTTGAGTTCGCTGCCGACAAAACTTTCGGAAACGGCCACGGCGACCTTGTGCTGCGCGGCCATCGCCAGTTCGCGGCGCTTTTGTTTCAGCTTGTCGGAAATCTGACCGCTCATCGCCCCGGCGCGCGTGCCGTCTTCCTTGGAGTAAGCAAACACGCCAAGCCGCTCGAACTTCGTCTCGCGGATGAAATCGAGCAGCGTCTGAAAGCTCGCCTCAGTTTCGCCCGGAAAACCGACGATGAAGGTGGTGCGCAAAACAATTCCGGGAATTCCAGCGCGAATGCGTTTGATTAAATCAACGATGTATTGCTGCGAGGTTTCGCGGCGCATGCGTTCGAGCATGTTCTCGTGGATGTGCTGGAGCGGGATGTCAATGTAGCGAGCAACTTTTTGGCAGTTGGCAATCGTCTGGATCAATTCGTCCGTCCAATGCGCCGGATGCGTGTAGAGCAGACGAATCCAGAAATCGCCCTTCAACGAATTCAGTTCGCGAAGCAGCGTGCAAATGGTAGTAGCATCGGCGGCGAGCGACTTGGCGGCGGCGGAAAATTTCTCCGGCGACGAGATGGCGCGGCTGTGGTTCGGGCGCAGGTCGAGTCCATAGTAGGTCGAGTCCTGCGAAATCAGATTGATCTCCTTCACGCCGTCGGCGATGAGCGCTCTGGCTTCGGCGACGATGTCCTTCTGCGTCCGGCTGCGGTGCGAGCCGCGCATCCGTGGAATGATGCAGAAGCTGCAAGGATGGTTGCAGCCCTCGGCGATTTTCAAATACGCAAAATGCCTCGGCGTGAGGCGGAAGCGCGGCGTCGCAAAATCGGGAATGAAAACAGGACGCTGGGTGACATCGAAAACTGGTGCGAGGCTTGAGGCTTTGGGCAAGAGGACGGATTTTGTTTTGCCGAATCTGTCCGTGCCGCGCAGGGATTCTTCCTTTTCGTGGCCGGAAAGGTCTCGGCTCTTTTCCAATTCGTTTAGGCGGGAAACAACTTTGCCTTTTGTGACTTCTGACTTCTGACTTCCAACTTTTCCCGCGCGGCTGGCAATCGCCTTGCCGACGATGTCGCCTACCTGCGCCACCTGGTCAATGCCCATGAACGCGTCCACTTCGGGCATGAGCTTGGGCAGTTCCTCGTGGAACCTCTGCGAGAGGCACCCGGAGACGATGACGGCCTGGCCGCGCTGGTTCGCGTCGCGCAACTCGACAGATTCGAGAATGGTGTCCACACTTTCTTCCTGAGCGGAATCAATGAAAGAACAGGTATTGACGATGACGGCGTCGGCTTGCGCAGCGTCGTTGGTGATCTCCACGCCGCTTTTCATCAGCGAGCCGAGCATGATCTCGGCGTCCACCAGATTTTTGGCGCAGCCGAGCGAGATGAGGCCGACGCGCAACGGCTTGGAACTGGAAAATTTTTTTGTCACAGACGGCAAAGGTTAGCAGAGATTTATGGTGAAGCAATCTTGCGAATTGGCCCGGGCCGAACCAAAATAAATTAGTTATTGGTCGGAGCCGGGGTGTTTGTGTCCGACAAAACCGCAGGAGCGACTTGGTTTGTTGAGATTGTCGCAGCGTGAGGCGTGCTGGTTTCCGCCGGCATCCCCAGTTGCGTGCGGATGGCGGCTCGAGCGGCATAAGGAACGACCGGTTTTTGCGTGTCGAGCAGGTCGTTTAAAACGGTGCGGTTAAGGTCGGCGAACGGTGGCAGCGCGGCGCGCGGCTGGCTGTTGCCCATCTTCGTCTGATAATGGTTATAAACCAACTTGGCTTTCAAAGTATATCCGGCGGACCGGTCGTCCTGCCCAATGGCCATTTCATAATAGGACCGGGCAATCAACCCTTCGACCACCCCCGTCGTACGCTCCTGCGACGTGTCACCGACTTCCTCCTCCACGCGGTTGAAGACGTAATCTTCGAGCGTCAAATTTTTCGGAAATGAATTTGGCTTGTTGTCCAAAATCGTTTTGTCCGGGTATTTATCGCCGAGCAATTTATACCACTTGGCCGCCTCGGCCACACGGTTGTTTTCATAGAGAAAATAAACCGCACTGCTCAGGAAATTGCGCTCCGCCCTTTGTATGCCGTCCTTCTGGCCCTGGTTGGCCTCATCGGCATATTCTTCTTCATAGGCATCATATGCCTTGGAAGACAAATCAAGATTCGGGGCAAGAGCGTAAGTTTTACTGAAGGGATCGTTTATAATCCGGCCGTGAAAAAACGCCTGCTGCATGGATTGATAAATGCCGCGACGCAACTGCATCAAATCATCCTGCTTTACCTTGTCGGGATTTTCCTTCGCTTTTTGCAAGCCCTGCGCATACCAGTAAATCGCGTGAGCCTCCGGCAGACGCCAGTCAAGCGGACCGTATTGCGTATCCACCTTTTGGGCGAACACCGCTTCAATCTTGTATTTTTCTCGGAGAATCAGGGCGTTTGTGCGTTGTTCGGCGGTCTGCGGAGAAATCAGATTTTCAAAATTCGTCCCGCTTGCGCCGAAGAACGGCGTCATTTCCTCCGCCCATTGTTGTTTGTAATAAACATTCGCATCGTCGAGATTCGCGCCCATTTTATGCTGGAAGAACTGGGCGAGCTGAAAGTGAATCAAAACATCATTTGGATTGTAACGCAGGCCGCTGTCACGCAGCAGTTCAATTCCACGCTCGACCCAGCGCCAGCGGTCTGGAAAATCCTTGAACTTGACGGAAATGTTGTAGGCCATGTTCCATGATTGGAAAACCCAGACCTGTGAAAAATGCGGCTCCAAATCCGTGATCCAGTCTGCGAGTTGTGACGCCTCAAAATATTTGTCGTCCTGCTGCAAATCATTTGAACGGATCCAGAGGAAATTGGAAATCAGCCCGCGAAATCCCCCGAGCGCCACCGTCGTGAACGCCAGAAGCGGCGGCGCATTTTGCAGCGGTTCTGAAATGGTCAGCCCGAGCTGCGCGCGGTCACGGTTCAATGATTTTTCCAACTGGCCGGAGCTGAAAAGAAGCACCGCCGCCAGCAGAAACAAAACAATTTTTTTAACGCGCGCATTCATTGGGTTCCCTGCGCCGTCGCCAGTTCGCGCTGGTTGAACAGAATAATTCCGCAGACAGAGATGATTCCGCCGAGCAGCAAAACAATCTGGCCAAACGCCATGCCCAAGTCGGTCCATGAAATCGCCCGGCCAGAGCTCAACAAATCAATCGGCGAGATGTTTTTTGTAAGACTGACGACGGCCAGAATTCCCTTGAACATCGGAATCAAAACCACGTCCGCCACCGAATGTCCGGCGATTCCTTTTTCGTCGTTGCCAACGCCCACGCTGCCGTTTTCCACCGTCTCGGCAAGCGTGCCGCTCGACAAAACCACCGTGAGCATCGCCAGCGAGAAAAATGTAGCGACCGGAAACGACAGGAAGCTCGCCGCCGCCAACCCGAGCGCCGCGAGCAGGGCCATCCAGCAGAAAATGATTCCGAGCCCGCGNNCATCGAAAAGATTTGGAGGAATTTGAAATTCATGAAATGTGTCCGGTGCGAGGCTCATCGGCTCAAGTTGAACGATATTGGTCGAATTTGGATCGCCGATCTGCCAGGCCGCCAGAAATGTCCCCGATGAGCTTTTGTTTGCGGCGTTGAATTTCACGCGCAGCTGAAGCGGCTTGTCACGCAGGTAATTTTTAGCAAAGCCCAGATCAATCCGCCACGGACGATATTCACCCGGTGCCACCAGTTGGAAATCAGCCTTTACCTGCTCGCGGATTTGCTTTCGCACTTCCAGCAGGTCTACTTTGTCCACCGGATTGCTTTTTAAGCGAGCCTGCAAGATGCGCTCCGTCTCTTCATCAATTTGAGCATCATTATTTTGCTCCTTTGCCGAACCGCGTGCCACGAGCACTTCGCTGCGTAAAACTTTCTGCTCGTCCGCCGGGAGTTTAGTGGCGCGCCATTGCAACAATCCAAAAACACAAGCGCCAGAAATGGCCAGCAAAGCGGCATTGAGCGAAATGATCCCAAACCATTTGCCAAGCCAGATTTGCCAGCGCGCAATCGGCTTCGTCGCGACGACCTGGATCTGGCATTCCTCGATGTCACGCGCCAGCGTGCCACACGCCAGCCACAACGTTGAAATTCCTAGCAACGCCGTGATTGCGCTCAAAGTGTAGGTCAAAATGATCTGCGTAAACCCGCGCGCCGTACCGTCGTCCTTGATAACCAGCGGCAGGCCAACGACCGCCAGAATTAAAAGTCCCGCGATTACGATGAACAGCTTGAACCGCAGCGCGGCCTTCCACGTCAACCAGGCAATGGCGAGAATTCTTTGCATGAAGAGCCGGAATTATTTCTTGCCGCCAAGCAGTGACGATAATTTTTCATCTGCTTTGGTCAAATCCACCGGCTGCGCTTCCAGCGCCGGTTTGGATTCTGGAATTTTATTCTCAGCTGGCTGTGTCAACGCTTCCAGTTTTTTGCCTTCCAATTTCCTTTCAGAAACCGGCACGGAAATTTTCGTTTCAGGAATCGTTTGCGCCGACGGCAACGACAATTTATCCAAAACTTTTTCCGTCTGCGGCTTCGCTTCCACGCCGCCGCGCAGATACTCGGCCACGCGTGCGCCGGATTGTGCGCCGCTGGTTTCGTTCGCCGCGCGCGCCTTGTTCACCACGTCGAGGAAATAGCTTTCGAGATTTTGCGTCGGATTGTCCACGCGCACTTCGCCCGTCGAAACATCCTTGCGGATGATTTCCAAAACGCGCTCCAAAGTTTCGCGCGGCAAAACCGGCGTCGTGATGCGCAAGGTGTCCGGCTCGGCGAGCAATTCCTTCAGCGTGCCGGCGGCCTGGATTTTTCCGCCGTAATAAATCACCACGCGGTCGCACACGTCTTCGACATCGGAAAGCAAATGGCTGCTCAAGATAACCGTCTTGCCGCGACGGGCGAGCGCGATGATCAGATCCTTCACTTCGCGGCAGCCGATCGGGTCGAGGCCGGCGGTCGGTTCGTCGAGAATGACGAGGTCAGGATCGTTGATGAGAGCCTGCGCGAGTCCGATGCGGCGCTGCATGCCCTTGGAAAATTCGCCGACGGCGCGCGTCTGCGTTTTGCCAAGGCCGACCATTTCCAGCAATTGTTCCGCGCGATTGTCGCGCTCGCCTTTAGAGAGATGAAAAAGATTTCCGAAAAAATCCAGCGTCTCGCGCGAGTTGAGGTAGCGGTAGAGATACGATTCCTCCGGCAGATAACCGATGCGCGCTTTCGTCTGCACATGGCGCGGCGAATGGCCGAAGACCTCGATGTGCCCCTTCGTCGGATTCAGCAGACCGAGCAGCAGCTTGACCGTCGTGGATTTGCCGGAACCGTTCGGACCGAGCAACCCGAAAACTTCGCCCTTGCGGACTTCAAAATCCACATTGTCCACCGCGCGCGCCTTGGGGCGATTCCAGAAATCCTTAAAAACTTTTGTTAATCCGCGAACCGAGACAACGACTTCGCCGTTTGATTTTAATTCAGCAGCAGGCATAAATCTTTCACGCCAGCTTCGGCGTCAGTTCGCCCGCCGACTTGGAATGCGAGCCGTGGTCGTGTTTGTCGGCGATTATTTCAGGATTATAATGTTCCAGTTCCTCGCCTTTACGAACAAGGCGGGCGCTGTTGAAAATCACGATGAGCGTGCCTATGACGTGCAAGATGGCGGCAGTAATCGGGCCAATGTAGCCGAAAGCCGAGGCCGAAAGTCCGACGATGATGAAAATCACTCCGAACGCAAAATTCTGGTTGATGACGGCGCGCGTGCTGCGCGACAGTTTCACGAGGAACGGCAGACGGCGCAGGTCGTTGTTCATCAGCGCGATCGTCGCNNCCGTCGCCGATGACCGCGACTTTGTAGCCTTTCAATTTCATTGCGCGGACAAATTCAACCTTGTTCTGCGGCAGGCAATCGCCCTTCGCTTCTTCGCAACCGATTTCATTCGCGACGCGCGTGGCGACGACTTGCCGGTCGCCGGAAATCATCGCGATGCGGCGGACGCCGGCTTCTTTCAATTCGGCCAGCGCTTCCTTCGCTTCGGCGCGCGTCTGGTCCTGCATGCCGACCCAGCCGACGCACTTGCCGTTTTGCGCGACAAAAATCAGACTCCAGCCTTCGGTCTCGTTCAAGTCCACGGATTTCTCGAAGCTCGCGTCAATGCCGTTGTCCTTGAGCCATTGCGCGCGGCCAACCAAAACTTTCGCGCCGTTGATTTCCGCCTTCACGCCGCGACCGGCGGTTTCGGCAAAATCTTTCGGCTCGGCGAGCGGAACTCCGGCTTCGCCCGCGAGCGTCGCGAGCGCCTTCGCCGTCGGATGGTTGCTATATTTTTCGGCGGACGCGGCGAGCAACAAAAGTTCGGCGGGCTTTGTATCACCAATCGGCGCGAGACGGCTGACGGCGAGCTGGCCGGTCGTGAGCGTGCCAGTTTTGTCGAAGACGAAGGCGTTGATTTTCGCGGCGAGTTCGATGTCGGCGACATTTTTAATTAAAATTCCCAAACGCGCGGCGGCGGAGAGCGCGGCGACCATCGCGGTCGGCGTCGCGAGAATGAACGCGCACGGGCACGAGACGACGAACACGGCGATGACGCGGTTGTAATCGTAAGTGAACGCCCAGACGAGCGCGCCGATGACGAGCACGAGCGGCGTGTAAAATCCCATGTATTGATCCACGATTTTCTGAATCGGCAATTTGGTTTTTTCGGCGGCGATGATGAGTTCGCGCACGCGACCGAGTGTCGTGTCTGTTCCGGCGCGGCTAACTTTGATTTCCAGAACGCCCGTCAAATTCTGAGTGCCCGCAAAAACTTCGTCGCCGGTTTTTTTGTCGGCGGGCAAAGATTCGCCGGTGATGGTGGCCTGGTTGAATGAGCCTTGGCCGTTCAAAATAATTCCGTCAGCAGCGACATTGTCGCCGGGGCGAATTCGGATTGTATCGCCGACGCCAAGCTCGCTCGCGGCAACTTCCTCTTCACTGCCATCCTTTTTGATGCGGCGCGCTTTCGTCGGAGTCAGTTTGATGAGCGATTCGATCGAGTCGCGCGCGCCCTCGGCCGTCCGCGTTTCGATGATTTCGCCGGTGAGCATGAAGAACGCGACGACGCCCGCCGTGGTGTAATTGCCGGACGCGAACGCGAACAGCACGGCGATGGCGACGAGTTCGTTGATGCTCAATTTGCCGCGCCGCAAATCCTTGATGGCGGTGACGACGATGGGATAAATCAAAATGACCGCGCCGATGAACGCGCTGGCGCTGGCGAGCGTCGCGCCGCTTTCGAAGAGCCAGTTGACGAGGAAGGCGTTGAGGACGAAGACAACCCCGAGGACGGCCTGCCAGAGATGGACGGTTGAATGTTCGTGGTCGTGGCCGCAGCCGCAATTATCGCCGTGCTCGTGGTCGTGGTCGCTCAAAAGTGATGTGACTTGCATAACAGTTTTTTACGGACTCGCCGCGTTTTTCGGCTGCGGCGGTTCGCGGTTCAACATTAGCCTGAGTTCGCGTGGCTGGCCATCGGCGCGCTGCGGCAGATAAATTTTGTCCTGCACGTTCGTCAGCACCTGCCCCATCGTCTGCACAAGGGTCATCTGCGCAAACAGGTTTCGATTGGTTTCGTATCCGGGCAGCAAGTCGGTGAACCGCTTCGCCTCGGCGGTGATGGAGGCGACGTAGTTGGTGCGGTCGGCCTCGGCACGGTTAATGATGGAAACCGCCTGTGCACCGGCGCTGTTGGTGATCTGGTTTTCGTAACTATGTGCTCCAATGAGCGCTTTGTCCCGGTTCACACGCGCGTCGGTGACCTGATCAAAAACGCTTTGCAACTGGCGCGGCGGCCTGCTTTCCACGTCGCATTGCTCAATAACGATGCCAAGCTGTTGCTGTTCAGCCAAATCAGTCACGCGCAACTGCACGGCTTCGCGGAATTCATCCACGCGGTTGAGCAGGATGTCGTCCACGTTGAAACTCGCGGCGGTGTAAAGCAGCGCGTTGTTCAGCGCGTTTTGCACAGTCATTTGCGCGTTTGTAAAACCGAAGACGTAACGCATCGGATCGTCAATGTGGTAACGCAGCGTCGCGCGCGCGTGAAGGATGTTGCGGTCGGCGGTGAGAACATAACCGTCAATCGCAGGATTCAGCGTCGGGCCGGCGGGCATTTCCTCGCCGCTCAATTCGGCCTCCGGCGTGGTCAGATACCAGCCGATGGTCGAAGAGACGATCTGCTGCTCCGTGATTGGAATTTTTACGACTTCGTCAATCGGATACGGCAGCGACCAGTGCAATCCGGCGTTCAGCAAAATCTTGTCGCCTTCGCCGACGGGCTTGCCAAAACGGAGGATGACCGCCTTTTCCTGCGGGCCGACTGTAAAAAACCCCGAGCCGAAAAATGCCAGCACCATCAGCGCCATCACGATTTTGACAATCGCAAAGCTGCTGCGCAAAGCCTCGGCCAGCGCCTGCGAACCGGCGTCCTGCGTTTCAGGCGCGTCGTGGTCGTGATGTTCGTGGTCGTGACTCATGTTCAGTTAGTCGGCGAATTCTTCGGCAAATTCTGGAACAAATCAAATGGCGGTGTGCGCTCGTCGAAGATCAAAGTCGAACGCTGGTTGAGCGACTGCTTGAGGGCGTCAATCCGCAACAGATAATTTGCCAGCTCGGGATTTTGCTGGAAGACGGGCAGCACTTGGGCTGCGGCGGCCTCGCCTTCGCCACGGATGCGCGTCGCGTCGGCAAGAGCGTTGTTGACTACCCCGGCGGCCAGACGGTCTGCGGCGGAAGCGATGTTGTTCGACTCCGCATCGCCTGCGAATTGAAGGCTGCTTATGATTTGCTGCCGCTCAGCCGTCATGCGCGAAAAAACCGTCGCCGAGACGCTTTCGGGCAGCTCAATTTTTTTAAAGGCGAGAAAATCAAGCTGGATGCCGTAATTGTTCGTGCTCAATTCCGCCTGCACTTCCGCTTTGATTTCGCCTTCGATCGCATCGAATTTCAACTGCTGCGGGTCGCTGTTCACAAAGTCCGAAAGGTTATGGCTGGCGATAACAGCGTTTTTGGCGTTTCGCATCATGCTTTCCAGCGCGCGTTGCGCGGCGGGGACGGAGCCGAGGAATTTCGGATAAAATTCCTTCGCGTCGGAAATCTCCCAGCCCGTGAAAATCGTCACGATAAGGTTGTTGTTGTCCGCCGTGAGTGTCTGGCTGAACTTGTCCTCGAAATTCTGGATGCGCTTGTCGAATTTATAGACGTTCTGGATCGGCCACGGCCATTTGAAATATGCGCCCGGCTCGGTGATGTTCTGCACCGGCTTGCCAAATGTCGTGACGACGGCGATTTCCGACTGGCGCACTTGGAACACAAAAAGCAGCAGCGCAAAAATGATCACCAGCACTGCACC
Source organism: Limisphaerales bacterium (assembly GCA_003133815.1). GTDB lineage: Bacteria > Verrucomicrobiota > Verrucomicrobiia > Limisphaerales > UBA11358 > UBA11358. The sequence continues at coordinate 11,953 of PKZR01000352.1, forward strand.
GATGACGATGGTTAAAAGATTTTGTTTCATGGCGATTGTTCGTTTGGCACGTTCAGATCCAAAAGGTCGTTGCGGATTTTATCTTCAAGGTCGAAAATGATCACGTCCTGCGTGTTCGTGACCAGCAGAATATATTTGCGCGAACTGGCCGTCGCGTCGGCGAACGCCTTGAAATAAGCACGCTGCTTGTAAACCGACGGGGCAGCCTCAAACGCCGGAATCTGGTTTGTGAACAGCGCCGCCCGCGCGAACGCCGAGACTTCCAGTTGCTCGCGTGTTGCATCGGCCACATTCGTTGTCGTAAAGGCCAGCGCGCCGGCCAGCGCGTTAGTCCTGATGGCGTCGGCCTTTGCATTTAGAATTTTGGCGAAATATGTCTGATACGCACCGACGACTTTTTCATAATCGCCAGCCACGGTTGTCGGCGGATGAACGTCCTGCAACCCGACGAAGAGGATTTTTGCGCCGAGGTTGTATTCGTTCGCCTCGGCCTGAATCTGCTGCTGCAAAGTGTCCGCCGCCTGCAGCCGCGCGTGCGACAGGAAATCACCCAGATCCACGCCCGCGAGATAATGCACGACCTCTCGCGTCGCCAGATCCGTCAGCAGGTTTGTCGGGTCGCCGTTATTGTAAGCCCAGTCCATGACATTCGTGATCTGAAATTGCACGGGAATGCTGACAGTAATGAGGCTGACCGGCGGTGCCTTCAAAGTGTCATTCGTGTCGGTGTTATCACTTTGAATCGTCGCAGTCTGGCGGTTGGCAACGAGGAAATTCTGCTCCTGATTGTGCGCAACAGTCCAGAGAATCACATTTTGCTCGTCCTTGCCCGTGTCTGGAGTGAAACCGACGTAAATCGTTTGAATCTGCTCCGTGCGGTAGCGGTAAATTTTGTCCACCGGCCATGGCAGTTTCAAGTGCGCACCGGCTGTCAGCGGCGGATCAATCCGTTTTCCGAAATGCTCCAAAACCACTTGCTCACCTGCGTCAACGAAAACGACGCACGTTGATAAAAATAATACCGCCAGTTGCGCCAGTATTAAATAGGCGAGATTTTTCTGGAGCAACTGGAAAAACCATGTCTCCGAAACATTGAAGCCGAATTGGTAATCCAGCGTCTGCGCCGCAGTCGTGAACAGGCTTTCCGGCTGCGCGAGCAGCCCGACGACGCGGCTTTCGTATAGCGGACGGGTGATTTTTCCTTTGACGCGCGGCCGGTAAATTTCCAGCAGCAGCGTCAAAAGCATTTCCGCCGCCATCAGGCCAAGCAGGACACACAGTCCGCGCGCGATCCAGAAATCAGTTTTTGGAAACCCGGTTTTGATTCCGGCAATCCCCAGCGCCGTGAACGCACAAACATATGCGCCCGCGAGCAGAAAGCTGGAGCCGGGCCGCAGCAGCCGGTAATCGCCGAGCCGCGCAATCGTCACGGAAAATCGTCCGAGCAAAAACAGCAGCAGCGCGAAAATGGCAAACAGCGAAAGCGACGGCATCGCCCGAACGTCAACAATTCCACTTGTCGTTTTACCGATCCAGCGCCAGAGCAGCCACGCGCCGCCGGCTTCAAGAATGAAAAGTAAAACTGCAAAGCCCGGCACGAAAAATTTTTCAAACTGTTCACGCGAACGGCGCGCGGGAAAAACTTCCGATTCCTTTGCGTCGAACAAGGTGGAGTCGCCCTTCGTTCGGGCAAGTTCGTCAATCTCCAGTTTTTCGAGCCGCTCATTTTCCTCAAGCCGCATCTGGAACCAGCTTCCAAACGCAACCAGCGCGCCGAGTCCCAGGAAAATTGAGGCCGCCTGCCCCGCCAATGAATTCACATAGCAAGTCACGACGAACGCCGCGATGAAAATCATCACCGCCGCCATCAGGTTCACCAGACCGTTTTTCTGCGTGTTACGTTCCATTTTAGCTCAATTCCCGTTCTTCAAACAGCGCCGTGCCCACGGCCAGCGCCGCGCCCGCATAGCAGACCGCGTAGGCGAACGCCTTGACGACATATGCCCATTGAAATGTGCTTTTACCAGTTTCAATTGCGTCGGCGAGCCAGAAAAGCTGCCAGTTCGGGATGACGCTGTAAAGAGCCGAAGCCCACAAATTGCCCGCCTGCGCGCGGATACCGAAGAAATAATCCGACATCAGCCCTACCAGAAAGATCGCCGAACAAATCGCCAGCGTCGGAATCGTGTCAAACCGCGTCGAACACGCCAGCGCGACGGCGGCCAGAATCCACAGCGCGAACAGAATCAATATTCCCGCCGGCAGAAGATTCCAATTCACCGTCGCGAGCGTGCCGAGGCTTTCCATCTGCCTGGTGAATTGAAAAACCAGAAACGCCGCGAGCGTGGTGAAAACCAGCATGGCAAAAACCGCATCGCTCACAAATGGGCGGCGCAGGAAAAAATTACTGAATCCTGCGAGCATGTAAGCCAGCAAAATTCCGCCGCCAAAAATACTAATCGCCGGCAAATCAGTTTTCCCGTAGGCATCGAAAGCCATGCGGCTGGCCAGCAGCACGCCGATCATATTCACATAAGTCAAAACCGTCAGCGCCGCCGCGAGACCCGCAAATTTCGCCAGCAAAAACTGCGAGCGCCCGACCGGCTTCGACAAAACGGCCAGAGCCGTGCCGCTGCGGATTTCCCGCGCGAGCGACGACGAAGCGCTCATCACTGCGCCGAACAACCCGGACAAAAGCATCACAGCCAAAACTGAATTTTCCACCAACTTCGGCTCGTCGCCGAACGCGAAGTAATATGGCACCGCGAGAAAAATCTCGAAAAGCACGGACCCCGTCATCAACAGCAGAAAAATCGGCTGCCGGATGAGCTCCATGAAGGCGTTGAACGCAATGTTTCTAAATTGACGCATGAACTTCCGATTATCTTACAAACCGTGCGCCCGTTTGCAAACGGTTAATCGGCTTGGGCAAGGAAATTGAGCGTGGAAATGTCGTTTGCGTTCAAAAGTAATATCAGCCGCCCATGAAACGTGACGGGAATCCCATTGGGATTTAATCTATCCGCCCGGTCGTCCGGCTATTCCGCCCGAGATTCCAGCCATTTTCCCCAGTGATCCGGCTAAACTGCTGGAACCTCTGGCTAAACGCACCAACCATCTGGCTATTCTCACCGACGGT
>PKZR01000346.1 GCA_003133815.1 Limisphaerales bacterium
CTTTATTCAGCGTCTCCCTAGACGCCGGACACGCAACAAGGCTTGGTCATTCCCCTGCCCGCTGCCAGCCGCCACCGAGGGATTTTATCAGATTGATGGCTGCCGTCCGGCGCGCTCCGGCCAGTTGAACCGTGGCCTGCTCATGGTTCAACGCGTCGGTTTGCGCGGTGGCCACGTCGAGATAGGTCACCAGGCCGGATTTGTAGCGGTTGTTGGCGATCTCCAGCGCATGGCGCGACGAGGTCAGCGCCTCATTTTCCGCATTCCATTCCTCCGCCAGCAAATATTGCGCGGCCAGCTCGTCCTCCACATCGCCAAAAGCGCCCAGCACGGTCTGGCGGTAACTGGCCACCATTTCATTGTAGCCGGCGTGCGCAAAAGCCAGGTTCGCGCGGTTCAGGCCGCCGGTGAACAGCGGCAGTTGAACGGACGGCCCGACAGACCAGAACCGGCTGGGCCAGCTGAACCAGGAACTGGAATCAATGGATTGAAACCCGGCGAGGCCGTTGATGCGGATGGCCGGAAAAAAGGCGGCCTTGGCAACGCCGATGTCCGCATTGGCGGCGGCCATGCGGCGTTCGGACGCCGCGACGTCCGGGCGCTGCTCCAGCAGTTCACTTGGCAGACTCGGCGGAATTTCGGGAATGGCAGCGGCGGACGGTGAATTTGTGGCGATAAAAAAATCAACCGGCGACTGGCCGCAAATCACGGCGAGCGCGTGCAGCGTTTGCGCGCGGCGCAACTGGATGTCCGGCAATTCCGCCTCGGCGGTGTGCAGTTGAGTCGCTGCCTGCGCGACATCCAGATCGGAAACGATGCCACCTCGCCGGCGGTTCTGCGTCAGCTCCAGCGAACGCTGATACGTTTCAATCGTGCTGGCAATCACCGCGTATTCATCGTCCAGGGTGCGCAGCGAGAAATAATCGTCCGCGACCTCGGCGCCGACGTCCAGTTTCGCGGATTCCAAATCGTCCGCGCTGGCGACAAAACGCTCGTGTGCGGCTTCGGATTGCCGCCGCACACGTCCCCACAGATCAACTTCCCAGCCGAGATAAATCGGCGCGGTGAAGGTGTTGTAATTATAAGGCTGGCCGGCCGGTTTGCCATTTTGCGGTTCGTTGACGCTGGTGCGCTGGCGGTTGAAGTCGCCTGTGGGCGTGCCTCCGGCGGTGAGCTGCGGATAATATCCCGAACGCGCGGCGGCGGTCAGGTCGCGGGCCTGTTCAAACCGCGCGGCGGCAGCGGTGAGATTCTGGTTGTTCGTGAGCGCTAGCGTTTCCAGGCGGTTCAATTCCGAATCGCTGAACATTTCCCACCAGTTGCCGCGCGGCGCATTGGCGGACGGCTCGGCGATTTTCCAAAGAGTCGCGTTCGTCTGGTTTCCGTCGCTGAAGGTTTTGGGCAGCGGCTGGCCGGGCAGCGAGGCCGGGCGATGATAATCCGGGCCGACGGCGCAGCCTGCCAGCGCGATCACCAGGGCAAACGAACCGATGAAAATCGCTTTGTTCATTTGGCCACTGAATTGGTGTCCGACGATTGCTCCACCTGGACCGTCATGCCGTCGGCGATGGAATCCGGTGGGTTGTTGATGACGCGGTCGGTCGCATTTAATCCGGCGAGAACTTCAACTGTGTTGCCGAAATCGCGCCCGAGGGTGACGGTCTGCAATTTCACCTTGCTGTCATCGCCGACCAGGGCGACCTGCATTCCCTGCGCACGAAAAACCAGCGCGTTGTCCGAAAGCGTCAGGACGTTGGTGACGGCGGCTTCGTTGAAACGCACTTGCGCATAGCTGCCGGCGAGAATTTCGCCGTTCGGGTTGGGCACCTGCAATTCAACCTGCAACGTGCGCGAGGCCGGGTCCACCGCGCCGGCGGTGCGCGTGACCTTGGCCTCAAAAATCCGGCCGGGCAGTTCCGTGAAGGTCAGACCGGCTTTTTGTCCTGGTGCGACGGCGTGAATGAACGGCTGCGGCACGCGGACATAAACGCGGAGCGGATCCGTCTGCGCCATGCGAAATAATTCCGGCCCGCTGTCGGCGGCGATGAGCTGGCCGATGTCCGTATTGCGCGCGGTGACCGTGCCGTCAAATGGCGCGGTGACGTGATCGAAATTTTTCAAATCCTCCAACCGTTTGACATTTGCCTGTGCCGCCTCCACATCCGCCTTCTTCAAGGTGTAATCGGCCGTTTTCTCGACGGTTTCCTGCTCGCTCACGCTGGCGGTCTTGAGCAAATCCGTCCAGCGGTCGGCGGTGACCTTGGCCAGAGCAAGAGTGGCGTTCGCCTGGTCCAGTTCCGCCTTGGCCTGCGCGAGCTGCTGGTCCAGTTCCGGCGTATCAATTTCCGCGAGCACCTGGCCGTTGGTGACATGGTCGCCGATGTCCGCAGACCAGTTTTTCAAAAAGCCGCTGGCGCGCGCGTGAATCGTGGCTTGCACAAAAGCCTGGACTTCGGCGGGCAGCGGCGTGCCCAAATCCGGCACGGATGCCACCGGCGAAATGACATTCACGGTCAGGACCGAATCGCTGCGCGTCTCCGCCAGAAGTTTCCGGTGCGCCAGCCAGCGCGGCACGAGGCCGATGACGAGGCCGATGATGACGAGGACAATGACGATTTCCGCGACGCGGCGCAAATGGACCGGCGGCGGCGCGGACGATGAAGGTGGTGTTGGGTTCATGGCATTAAAATTTGTTGGCTGGCTTAGGCTTGTTATGCCGGTGCATGAAGCTGAAAACGACGGGAACAAAAAACAGCGTGGCAATCGTGGCGAACACAAGTCCGCCGATGACGGCGCGGCCGAGCGGTGCGTTTTGTTCGCCGCCTTCGCCGAGACCGAGGCTCATCGGCGCCATGCCGATGATCATGGCGAGCGCGGTCATCAACACCGGGCGGATGCGGCTGACTCCGGATTCCATCGCCGCCGCAATCGAGTCTAGTCCGCGATGCAGATTTTCCCGCGCGAAGGAAACGACGAGCACGGAATTGGCCGTGGCAACGCCCATGCTCATGATGGCGCCCATCAACGCCGGAACGCTCAACGTGGTTTGTATCAGAAACAATCCCCAAACGACGCCCGCCAGCGCACAGGGCAATGCGGTGATGATGATGAATGGGTCGAGCCAGCTTTGGAAATTCACCACGAGCAGGAAATAAATCAGGATGATGGCCATGACCAGACCGAGGCCGAGGCCGAGATAGCTGGAGTTCATGGTTTCGGCCTGGCCGCGCACGATGATGTCGCCGCCGCGCGGTAGATCCTTTTTGATGTTTTCAACGAGCGGCTGGATGTCGCTCAATACTCCGCCGAGGTCGCGGCTGTCCACGCCGCCATATATATCTATCACCGGGGTCACGTTGTAGTGCGAGACCACCGGCGGAATTTCGACCCGCTTGAGGCTGGCGACGTTGGCGAGAATCTGCCCGCCGTTCCCCAACAGGCCGGCGCTCACCGGCATCGCATTAAGCTGCTGCACCGAGTCCATCGCGTATTGTGGCGCACTGACGTTGATGAGGTATTGCACGCCGACCGCCGGGTTGAGCCAGTAGGCCGGCGATACCTGGCTGCTGCCGCTCAATTCGAGCAGGACGGAGCTGGCGACGTTTTGTTCGGTCAACCCCAGTTCGGCGGCCTTGACGCGGTCAACGGTGATGCTGAACTGCGGCAGGTTGTTCGGCTGCTGCACGCGCACATCCACCGCGCCGGGGATTTTTTTGATTTGATCCGCGAGCCGCACGGCGAGTTCCCGGGTTTTCACCTGGTCGCGTCCGACGATTTGAATGTCAAACGGCGCGGGCAGGCTAAAGTTGAGCGTCTGGCTCACGATATCCGCCGGCAGAAAATAAAACATCGTGCCGGGAAAATCACGGTTCAACCGCGTGCGCAGCCGCCGGACATATTCCGCCGTGGGCGCGTGGCCGGGCTTAAGCGAAACCAAAATATCCACGTCGCCCGCGCCGATGACACCGCTGGTGTTGTAACTCAGATTGATCGAGGAGTTCGGAATGCCGATGTTGTCCAAGATGCCGCCGAGTTCATCCGCCGGAATTTCCTTGTGGATGACACTGTTGACCTCGCCGGAGAGACGTTCGGTTTCCTCGATGCGCGTGCCGGTGGGCGCGCGCAGATGCAGAAGGAACTGCCCGGTGTCCACGCTCGGGAAAAAGTTCCGGCCGAGCGTTTCCGTGAGCAACCATGAGCCGACGCAGAACGCGAGGAAGAAAATGATGAAGGGTTTGCGATGTTCAAAACAGCTCGCCAGCAGGGCGCGATAGCCGTTCCTAAAGCGTTCAAAGCCCTTTTCAAAGAAGTCCTGGAAGCGGACGAACGGCAGAATCAAGAGCGGAACTTTGGAATGGTCAATGTGTCCACCGTGCAGTTTGACGCCGCGATACAGCCACATCACCAGCGTCGGCACGAGAGTTCGGGAAATGAGGTAGCTTGCCAGAATCGCGAACACCACGGCTTCCGCCAGCGGCACAAACAAATAGCGCGCCACGCCTGAAAGAAAGAACATCGGCACAAACACGATGCAAATGCACAACGCGGAGACGAATGCCGGCAGCACAATTTCCTGCGAGCCTTTGAGGATTGAATCTTCCAACGGTTCGCCCAGCGCCATGTGACGGTGAATGTTCTCGATGGTGACGGTCGCGTCGTCCACCAGAATTCCCACCGCCAGCGCCAAACCGCCCAGCGTCATGAGATTGATGGTTTCACCCAGCCCGCTCAAGGCCGCGATGGAACACAGCACGGCCAGCGGGATGGAGAGCGCGATGATGAACGTGCTGCGCCATGAACCGAGGAACAGCAAAATCATGGCGGCGGTCAGTGCGGCGGCAATGACGCCTTCCTTCAAAACGCCGCTGATGGCCGCGCGCACGAACAGCGACTGGTCGGCAAATTCCTTTACGTGCAAATCCGGTGAAACCGAGGCCATCACGTGCGGTAGCGCGGCCTTGACGCCTTTCACCACGTCGAGAGTCGAAGCGTTGCCCGCCTTCATGATCGTCAGCAGCGCGCCGCGCACGCCGTCCTGGCGGACGGCATTTTGCTGCGGCGTGTAGCCGTCGTGCACCTGCGCCACGTCGCTCAAATAGATGGTCGCGCCGTTGACGATCTTGATCGGCAAATGGTTCAGGTCGTCAATCAGATGTGCGTTGGCGTCCACCGCCACGGAATATTCCGTCGCGCCGATTTTGGCCGTGCCGCTGGGCAGGACGAGATTTTGCGCGTTGATCGCGTTGATGACTTCCTGCGCCTGGATATTTTTGTCCTTGAGCGCGGACAGGTTCAGATCCACCGCGACCACGCGCTGCTTGCCGCCGTAGGGGAAGGGGATCATCGCCCCGCGCGTGCTCGACAAACCGACGCGGACCTGGTTCGCCGTCACGTCAAACAACTGCT
>PKZR01000153.1 GCA_003133815.1 Limisphaerales bacterium
CTCGCCCACCCGCTGCGACGGCGCGACAGCGCGGCGAGTCGGATGGGAGAGGATGCCGAAGGCAGGTGAGGGATTTAGTTTTTTTGGTTTGGGTTCTACCAATATGACGCGCCGACGGCGCTGGGGACGAACGCCGCTGCCAATTGCATTTTGCGATGGACGACTGGACTTGCCTGCCGGCGAAAACTAATTATTCTCGCTGCATGGCGAAGAAAGCGAAAATGAAAAACTACACACCGACACCTGACGAGCTAAAAAAACACGCAAGCCTCTTCTGGCCGAAGGAACTTTTGGCGAAGGAAGTTTCTGCAAGCATCATTCCGGTGCTTGTTGGAACCCAAGATAAATTTATTTCAATCCTCGACATCGCGGACAAAAGTCCCGACACATGGAAAACTGTCTTGTGTGCAAGCAGCGGTCTTAAGGCGAATGTTTTTCTGAAACATCTGATGGTTTTGGCAGATGTTGGCGGCGAACCGTTAAAGCGGCTGCACACTGAATTCGCTCGAATTTTCCCGAACGGAAGCATGACGTATGTTTGGCAGGGCAAAACATACAACTATCAGCTCAAAGAAATTCTTGGAAAACGCAAGTTAGACAACAGTTCCCTTTTTGTTGATGGGCCGTCACTTGCGAAAGGTCACGATTTGGATGGCCGCATGGAAGATATAATTATGCTTTTGCTTTTCGGGGCAGCAATAGTTAATGCGCCGTTGCCACAAATGATCGGGGAGAAATGCACGATTGGAACTCTCATTGGGAAAAAGGCGGAACTGCAAAAGTTTGTTAAACAGCGCTACATTTTTGTGAGTCGGATCACCGGAGGAGCAACTTCCAACGCTCTGGGTCAAATTGCGCAAGATTACGTCCGCGATTTGCTTTGCGAACACCTTCCAAAATGGAAAATCACGCGCAATGGAACCATCGCCGGCATCAGTCATAATGCCGGAGCAACCGACATGAATTCTGACGTGATTGCAATTGCCGCGTAAAGCGCCGTAGGCGCGAAATCTTTGTAGAACGAAAATAAAATGATTTTCAAGCTCCGTTAGGAGCGGCATCTTCGGCGCATGGCCAACACCTACACACAAATTTACATTCATGTTGTGTTCGCCGTTGAAGGCAGGCAAAGCCTCATCAAGTCTGAACACAACGATGAATTGCAGAAATACATCACGGGCATTGTCTCTGGACAGAAACAAAAGCTGATTGCGATAAACAATATGCCGGATCATTTGCATTTGCTGGTCGGCTTGCGACCGGATTCATCGCTGTCAGATTTGGTGCGTGATATAAAAGCCAACTCGTCAAAATTCATCAACGAGAAACGCTGGGTGGTGGGAAGATTCTCATGGCAGGAAGGTTTCGGGGCATTTTCATACTCACGATCCCAACTCGGCACGGTGATTCGTTACATCGAGAACCAACAAAAACATCACACCAAGAAATCATTCCGCGATGAATACGTCGCGCTGCTGGAAAAGTTCGGCGTGGAATACGACCCGCGATATATTTTCAAGACCGGCGAGGAATGATTTTCCGAATATGCCGCTCCTGACGGAGCTTGAAATTTGTTTGGGTCTGGATTCTACAAAGATGTCGCGCCTACGGCGCTGTGAATTACTCGCGGAGTTCAGTCCTCGTCCTCGGAAGCCGCATATAGCCGTTTCCATCCGGCTTTGTTTTGCCAAATTTCGATCACTGAATCCCGCCACGTTTCATCAGCCGGATTCTCTGTCAATGTTTTGACAATTGCATCTATGCCGACTGGAAATTTAAGTTGAAGCTTTGGCAGAAACTTCAAACCTGAAATTTTCCCGAGTTTCCGCGTTGCCTTCATCCAGTCTTGGAGAGCCGTAATCGAATCATCGTTCGGCGTAAAACTGAGCTGGCGTTTGACGAACGGGAAACCTTTGGTCATCACAACGTAGTTCTGTGGAAGCAGAACAAAATAAATCCAGTAATCTCGCTCGAAAAATAATTTGTCAATCGCGACAAGGCTGCTGATGGCGATCCATTTGTAGTTGGTTGCCATTGATTTCACTTCGATTTTGCGAACTTCACCGCCCTTGTTTGTGGAAAGTCCGTTAAAACCTGAATTCTTGCGGACGAGTTGGATGCTGCATCCGCGAAAGGTTTCCGCAGAACACACCAGTCCAACGCCGACCTTTTCCAATGCTGCCGGACTCATGCCGACGTTAGTTTCAGTGCTCATGTCAATTTGATTGCGGGATATGTAGCCAAAATTTCTGCATCAGGAAAGAAGAATTGAAAATCAACGCGCCTGCCGAGGAATGTCGGATAGATTCCACCTGTCAGAGCCATTTTCAAATGAAAACGCTCGCTTAATCTCAAAGCTGAAATGCGCCGCTTGGATGGAATGACAAGCGCAATGTCGAGGTCGCTATTTGCTCTGGCCGTCCCTCTTGCAACCGAACCAATGACATAAGCCGCCAATACTTTTTCACGCACACGAAACGTCACGTTGTTTCGCAATTTGCTTTTGACCCAATTCAAAGTTGGCAATTCAACTGATTTTTTAAGATTCATCACGGCTGATTGTTGTTCCGTTGAAAGCCGCTATGCAATAGTTTGATTTAGGATTATTGCTATGACATTCATCGTTGTGAAGCACAATAGCCGGCGCGTTGACCATCCTTGCCAATTGCCACCGGTTTTGATGCGGAGACTATTCAATCTTTATACGTTGTCAGGGGAAGCTCAACAGCAGGCTGCTCTTGACCGCGTAATTCACATTCTCCGGGAGCGAGCCGCTCATGGCCAATGCTGTTGAAGCATCCAGCTTGGCCGACACGATAATGTAGGAGACGAGGTGACGAGACTCATTTCAAGTCCGGGGGTTTAGTCAGAGTCTCCTCACGTCGTCTCCTACATTTTTGGACTGCGCGAGTCATCCCCCGGTCGAAGTTCGACTTCCCAATGGCGATTTCCCCCGTGGTGGCCGTGCGCCAGCACCTTGGGTGAAAACCCCTGCAACGACGGGTCGGGAA